>CAYFVX010000031.1:0-12287 GCA_964346425.1 uncultured Chloroflexaceae bacterium
GCAAGCGAATAAACACGCACGCGTCTGCGTGCCAGGGCTCTCTGGTGGGGTTTGTGTGTTTTGCGGCTTCCGCCGCAAAACACACAAACCCCACTCCAATCGGGTTGCGATTGAGGGAGACATACATAGGGTAGGGGGATGCAACTTTCGGCTTCGCCGAAAGTTGCATCCCCCTGTTGCTATGATTTGAGTACGAACGAGCCAATCGCATCAAAATACTGCCGCATGCCGGTTATCATAATGTCGTTGTGCCCTGCACCGGGTATCAGTTCCAGATGTTTCTCCGTAGCCGCACAATTTTTGTGCAGTTCCTGCCCATCGCTGGGCGGGATGAGCACATCATTCATACCATGCAGCACGAGCGTGCGCACCGTGACCTCTTCCATCTTGTGTGCATTGCGGAAACCATCCCGTTCTTCGCTCGCTTCCGCCACCTGCACACCCAACCGTGATAGCAAACCAAACGTATCAGAAAATCCGCTTTCGAGAATCAGACCGCCAAGTTGCTCACCAGCATACACGGCGGTCTCAACCGCTGGCACGCTCCCAAGTGAGCGACCCATAACGTAGACTTGTGCAGGATTCAGTTGATACTCTTTCAACACGTCTGGCAGAGCGTCATAGACCACTCGTGCATCACTGACCAGATTGTCTGCTTTTGGATAGCCACTGCTGGTACCATACCCCCGATAATCCATCACCAGGAGCGCAATACCCATACGGGTATAGAGTTCTTCGAGATTATCATAATCAGCAGCAATTTCACCATTGCCGTGGTAATAGAGAATAAGCGGTGATTCCGGATCGGGTGCCGGGTAAAGCCGTCCGCCCAGTGTGACCTCTGGTTCAACCTCAATCGTGACCAGGTGTGCGCCCGGTCGAACCATGGCAAAATCATCACGGCGCGGGTGAAAGAGAACTTGAATGGCGTAGGGATGGTCGAGAATAGCTGTCATAACCAGAAGGCTCCTTATCTTCGTGTGGATGGATACATAAGCGATAGCTAGTTCATTATACCAGACCAGCGACCAGCACGGGACGGGATTCAAAGCATTGCCGGTTCAGGCATCATTGTTGACGATAGTGGTCAACTCGTTCATTTCTTCTGCCTTGCGCACGGCAGCAATCGCGTCTATCTGCACCTTATTGTATAACGCCAAAAACCGCTTACTCAACAGATGCATACGAGCCGCATATTCCCAATGGTGCATGGTTCCCTTTGCACCTTCAACATGGGGTTGCAAACTCTCCCAGAGTATGTCTATAATAGAGTCAATTGCGGCTATCGTTTCTTGCGAAAGAGGCAGGGCATCAAGCTGATTCAACCGGCTTTCAAATGAGACATGATCATGACCTTTCCCCTGTACATGCTCGGCAATAACTCCGACTACCAGATAGGAATGTTCCAACCAGGCGGTCGGATTACCGTCTGCAAGGCTGGATGCCATGTCCGCCCAGAGTTCGGGCCAGCGTTTGCGTACTTCAACCGCCAGTTGCGCAATGACCGTTTGTTCTGTATCCTCCCGCTGGATGCGCTTCTGAAATTCAGTTTCAAACTCTCCAAGCTGACCGATAACCGTAATAAGTGCCTGCTCAACCTGGTCTCTTCTCTGTTCACGTGCCTGGACCATTGCCAGGACCAGTTGCTGGCGTTTTTGCTGAATAGCAGTAGACCAGTCGATCATGAATGTTCAGTCCTTTCTTTTTTCTCTGCTTTTTGCAAACAGCGTTCTGTTTCTTGTTGCCAAATTGGGGGGCTGTCCCCTCAACAGGTTTCACATGTTTTTTTGTGCTGCTTGCGCACAGCACAAAACGCACGCAACCGCGTGCCACAGCTTTGGCGTGGGGTTTGTGTTTTTTTCGACTTCGTCGAAAAAAACACAAACCCCACCAGAATGGGGAGCGTGAGGGAACCAGGTTCCCTCACACACCCACTGGTGACACCCATTGGGGGGGCTATCCCCTCAACGAGGTTCACCCCGCTGCAAGCTCCACACTCCGGGAGCGTGAGGGAACCTGGTTCCCTCACACACCCACTGGTGAACCCCGCTGAGGAGGCTATCCCCACTGTATTAAGGATTATACCGCATGCAAAAGACAATGCATACATCGCCTTTCCGTTCTTTGCTGTTTCATATCGTGCGCTTGCTGCCAATCGCATGTGTGCTCGGGTTGGCACTCTTTCCTTTTGGCTGGCTGGGGCAGATTTATCCACGCTTTGGTCTGTATTTCTGGAATTTGTTTGAATCGGATTTTGCGCATGCCATCGGACATAGCCTGATCTTTTTCATGCTTGGGTTCCTGCTGTTGTTGACCTTCCGTCCACTCCGCACCCGTCGATGCTCTACCTTGGGTTGTTGCTGGTGGCTGGCATTGCGCAGGAAGGATTTCAATTGCTCTATAAACAGCGCAGTATCGGCTTTGACGAGTTCCGCGACCTTGCCACCGATAGCGTGGCGTTTATCCTGGCCTTCCTGCTCGTTCGCCTGTATGAAAAGCATCGTGATGGGTAAGGGGTTGTGTGGGGTATGCGGCACAGCCGCATACCCCACACAACCCTCACATGGGGAAACTTTTTTCCTATGCAAGCTGGATTTTGCCCACGTGCTCAAATGTGGGGGTGTGGTGTTTTCGACTTCGTCGAAAACACCACACCCCCATTCTGCAGGGGTTGGCGGCGAAGCCGTCAGCAAGCCGGTCACGTCTATGTGTGAAAAACCGGGCGTTGCTGCTCCCTCTTTCGACACGCATTTACGAAATGCTGTACCTAGCGGATGACTTCCATCACCTTCCCTGTTTTCGCATCCACGTGATATTCAATGCTGCGCCATCTCATATGCAAGATGCCATCTTTCACGCGTCGAACCGTTTTGAACATAACGACCGATCCAAGCAAAAAAGCCAGCGGCGTTACCACCAGCCAGCGCAGCAGATGGTAGCGGTTATCCTGGGATGAGTACGACGTTTTATTGACCGGTATGCTCCGCAACAGCAGATAACCGACAAGCATCATGATCACCCAGAAGCCTATACTGATACCCATTGCCAGCGCATTCTGCCAGAGCACCCCATAGATAAGCAACAACGGAGTCAGGAGGATGTAGACATCATAGAAAAAGATAATGAGCATGAAAAAGGCGTATAATGGCTTAAAGTATATTTGCAGAAACTGTATCTGCCGGACAAACCATTCAATGCTTTCTGTGATGTTCATATCGCTGTAGCTTTTGAGGGTACAACTCTGCACATAGCGTCGCTCCAGTTTGTACTGATGGAGCGCGTGCATGAGGGCCACGTCGTCTACAATTTCGGAAGAGAGACGGTCATAGAGTTGGTAGGTATCCATCATCTCCTTGCGTACTGCCAGACTCCCCCCCCACAATGATTTCAACGAGTCGTTTGAGACGCCAATCATAATAATAGAGGTAAAGAAACCGGCCAGATAGTTGCCAACCCAGGAGCGATTGCCGATAGGGATACGACGGAAAAACCCCGTTGCAGCCCCGACTTTCGGGTCTATGAAGGGAGCCACCAGTTCTTGCAGCCAGGTAGGATGGGGCTGAATGTCGGCGTCGGCTATCACAAAAATATCCACATCCGACGCACACTCCATGCCCTTGAGAATGTTGAACGTTTTTTGCGCACAACGGGTTGAGTAACCGGCGATACACACCCCAACGTGCTCATAGGTTTGTTCAAGTTTGCGCAGAGTGGGGAGTGCGGTATCCTGTTCACTTTCCACACAAAAAAAGACTTCAAAATTGCCAGCATAATCCTGTTCAACAATGTTGAGCAGGTTGTTCTCGAAATCCGGGTCATCATTGCCTTTGCACGGAACCAGTACGGCCACATAGAATTGCGTGGTCGGTGGGTATATTCTGGCAAACCGCAACCGTATCAGATGCGAGGTGGGTAAGGCCAGAAATATACCGCTTATGAAACATGCGCCGAGTAGTATAGTAATCATAGGTATGTTCTTGAGTTATTCCACCAGATTGTCTGTTTTGCCCTTTTTGCCTTTTTTCTTGCGCCGCCCGATGAGCCGCTGCAGCATGTCCACGGCTCGTGCTTGCTCGGAACCTCGTATGGCTGGTGGCGTCACTGCCTGGGTAACCAGCCGGATAGCTTCTTCCCACTGGCGCATACGCCCCAGTCGGTCAATATCGCCAAAAAGTTTGTCCAACGTGCTGTCCGGTGGCGGCAGGAGCAAGCGGTTTGCTTCGCCTGGCATCAGTTCCAGCACCCCGCCACCATAACTGCGCCCGGTCACCTCACACAGGAGCAACGTCCAGACATTGAGAAAACTGACGACATGTCGTTGTCCCCAGGCTGTCTGTTGCCAGTTGACGCGGTGGACGGTGTCGGTGCAGGTGCATGGCATCGAAAGATGCACCAGCCTGGGTATTATACCAGCCTGTCGCAGCAACAATGCCTGTGCAGAACGAACACCGGGCACAGTGTACCACGGTTCTCGATTGCGACATTTGAAACGGCGGTGTATCCCGGCTTCTTTGCCCTTTTCCAGATACGCCTGTAGCGGCAATGGAAGCGCATCATGCGGAGTTGCGGTGCTCAGTAAAAACGCTGGTTTTCCCTGTTCAACTCGCTGGTCAAAATCCGCAGTCGTCATATCAATACCACTGACCGCTCGCGCACTGGTCAACACCGGTACAAAAAAATCCGAACCCCCTAACGTTTGCCGCGTTGTTTGTGAAACGATAAAAAAATCATTTGCGCCAGTGACGACTCCTACTTCTACCCGACCATAGTGGCGCAGTGGGTGCCATTCCAACTGGTGCAAGGCATCGGTTATCAGGGTGCGTTCGGTGGCGGAGAGGAAGAGATGCGTCCACTTTGCATTCCAGGGCCAGCCAGGAGCAGGCCGGGCCGTTTCCAATGCAGCATGTTCGAGCTTTTCAAAGGAAAGTTCGAGCAACCCGCCTGGCCCCTGGGCATCGTTGTCACAGAGCAACAAGACGATAGATTGCTGCACCGTGGGGAAAATATCGTGCGCAGGCAAGACGACGATGACGCGGCGAAATCGCTGCAACAGAAAATGGCGCAGGGGTTCGGCATACTGAACATGCAGAAGTTCCTCTGGCACGACCATCGCCAGGCGTCCCTGCGAAGGTAGCAGACTACAACTCAATATGACAAAGGGAGCCCATGTGCTCATCAGACGTGAGGCAGGTATACCCATCTGCTGCATACGAGCAAAGGCGGCTATGCGGCTTGCTTCGGTGAACAAATGGGAGCGGATGAAGGGCGGGTTGCCCACAACCACATCAAATTGTTGCGGCTGCCCATTTCCGACCCATGCAAAAAAATCGCTGTGGATACCACCAGCCGCCTGGGCAGCCTGACGATCGCTATCTATACCAACGCACACCGGCTGCTGGTTGCCCAGGCTGGCAAGGTAGGCACGGGCAGATTTCAGAAACACTCCATCGCCACAGGCCGGGTCAAGCACCCTATCTTCGGGCGCACGAATAGCCCATTGTACCAGTGCAGCAGCTATCCGTGCAGGGGTATAGACAGCTCCCCGTACTTTTGCTGCAACCGTCGAATGATAACGATTCTCGCTGTCCATATTCCTCAGTTGGTCTTATTCCCGACGTGCCAGCATATCCTCCAGGATGTCGAGGGTTACCTCGTGCAATCCTCGTCCTCTGGCAAGCTGTTCTGCTTCGGCTCGCATAGAACGGCTGGCACTAAAACGCTCCAGGTAAGGAAGCTGGTTGAGTACAACATTGAGTTGGGCTGTAGCAGTGTCCGTCCAGTTGATATGTTCGTCGTCCTTGCCGCTGGTGGCGGGCGGTGCCGCAGTAGCCTGGCTTTTTTCCTGCGCTACTGGTTCCACAGGCAAGATAGTGAGCACCATCTCGTAAAGATGATTGACGATTTCCTGCATGATATGCGCAGCACCGGCATAGCCCATAAAGGGAGTACCAGTGGTGCGGCGCACGATGGGACCGGGAAAGGCGGCTGGGATGAAATGGCTTTTGGACTGAGCCTCGGCAAGGTAGATACGCTCGTTGATGCTGCCAAAGACAAAAGTGGGAGCCCTTTTGTGCAACCACTGGCGGATGGCAATATTGTCGGGTTCGCCTTCCTTCGCCGGTCGTCCGGAGGACCAGGAGACCTTCAGACCCAGTTCATTGGTGAGAAAATTGCCCACCCCATCAACATAGCTGCGGCCCGCAACAATACAGCTATCTAGCGTCGAAAACCAATCGCTCTGCGTGCCACGCCACAGATCCCAGACCGGGCGGAGGGTCGTGTGTTTTTCCTGCGCGATAAATGCTTCTACCTGCTCGGATGGAGTACCCAGCAAGTTGCCAAGTTCGCGCAAAAAGCGCGTCGTGCCTTGCAAGCCAAAGGGGGCAAAGAGATAGGGGCGTTCTAATTCCTGCGCCAGCACTTCGCCAAATTCGTGATAGAGCACGACATTCACGGCAGCATTGGTTAGTTCGGGGGTAGCCGCAATGGTGCATTCATACGGATACACCATGTTGACAATTCCACCTGCGCCGGCTATCAGCCGTTTCACTTCGTGCAGGTCGGAAGGGGCATTGAAACAACCGAGCGTCGGGCCAATAATATTGACGCGATTGGGAGCGGCTGGCTGGTCATTGGCAACAAAGGGGTTCCCATATTCTTGCCAGGCAAACAGAAGCGCACGGTCGCGCCCCTCCCATTCATCTTCTTCAAGTGACTGGCTCCAGAAAAAGCGGGCGTCCGGGTCGAGGGTTGCCAGCAAATTCGTGTGATCGGCACCGATCATTTCGCTTTCGGCACTGCTAATGACAACCAGGTTTTTTCCTTCGAGATATCCACGGATGCGCAAATTGTCTATAGTCCGTTTGAGTGCCTCACTGGTGCCGTTGATTACTTCTTCTTCACGGATGACCGTCGGGGTCAGGTTTTCCAGGTAGGGGACCGCATCAGTGTAGTCGGTGACGGCAAGGCTGAGCATGGCAAAGCACCCGGCCGGCATGTCGCCAACCATATGAACATCGGTGAAGCAGCCGAAGGTCCAGGTCGCTCCCCAAAACGCACTTGAGAAGGATATGTCGCGGATAATCTGCATAAAGAGTCCCTTCAAGAATCAGGTGGTAAAAAAATCAAGCATCTGGTCATACACAGGCTTACGATTGAGTAGTTCGCGAGCCATGCTGATACTGGCAACAACGCCACCAGCCAGAAAGAGCGGGCGGACGCTGAGCAAACTGGTTGCATAAACGGCAGGTATGCCTTGCTCTTTGGCATAGGAAACCAGCATTGTCGTGCCGATCACCAGGTCAAATTGCCAGTGTTGCAATGCCTGCTGATCATCTTCAAACGTTTTGCGATAGACGATTGCCTCGGTTCCATGCGCTCGTAGCCAGGCTTCATCGGATGCGGTGAGCATGCTCTGGGCTATACTGGTGCTGACATAGGGGACGTGTGCGCCTCCTTCTACCAGGAGCCGTGCGTAGGGCATTTCATTACCATCGTAGCCTGATACGAGGATAGTTGCACCTTTGAGTGGCTGTGCTGCGATAAATTCACGGATTTTCTGTTCTTCTTCATCAGCCACTTGTTGTACCAGGTCTTCATCCAGGTCAAGAGCCATGCCAACGGCGCGGATCCAGTCGGAGGACCCTTCTGCGCCACCGGGCGTGCCACCAACCACTGCAACGCCTCGTTCGTGCAACACATGTAAACTTTCGCGATAGTAGGGATGCAGAGCAGCAACCGCTGCCCCCTGTCCTGCCAGCCGTAGCTCATCAAGTTTGCGGCCCGGCTGGGTGACCAGCACCTGTGCCCCCATTTTACGCAACACCCCATCAATCATCAAAGGATCGGCGGGGAAAACCTCGCCAATCAAGACCAGCGTATTTTCTTGCGTCGGGGTTTCCATATCGGCAAACCGCCTGAGCAGGGTTGCCAGTGCCAGGTCTTTGGCATCTGGATGGGCTGGGATGGCATAGGAAGGAATGCGAACGAACACCACCGGTTTATCATTGACTTCCTGTGGAAGCAACTCTTCTACCAACCCTGCCGTTTCCGCAACACACAGCGAGATAACGGGGATAAAGCTCACGGATGGTTGGCGAGCAGCTTCTTCAATAGCTGCCAGCGCTACTTCCTGAATTTTTCCGCCGGAAAGCTCTGCGGTGCCCAAAGCCGGTGCCAGGATACTTTTCCGTGCGCCATAAAAATGGTTCACAAAGGTGAGACCATACAGACATCCGGCATCGGTAATCATCACCGGCTGCGATCCTTCAATGCGGGAGAGCAAACGCAATGCACCAAACGCGGGGCATGTCGTCTGTGGATACAGTTTACACGTGGCTGACTGGAATGCCCCCTGAGTTCCTTGCTGCGTTGTGCCGGGGGGGCGAGGAGTACCATCAGTCATGGAGATGTGTCCCTTTTTGCTCACGTTATACGTGAGTTCATTGGTCGAAAACAAAAAAACAGTAACAGGATGTGTTTTGTTCCTGTCAGTGTATTATACGACAATTGGTGGCTTTGCCGCAAAGCAGACATAACGCTCTTGCCAAAAGGCTCAAAATAAGGTATCTTCTTCTGTAGAGACATGAGGGACACAACAATTGGTGAGGGAGGCAGACAATGAGCGACCAGAACCTGGCCGACCTTATTCAGCAAGGACGGCGATGCCTCGACCGTGGTGACTTTCGCAATGCTATTACCTACTTTGAGCAGGCTGCTGTCCAGGCGCATGCCTGGGGCGAAGGCGAAAACGAGTTGATTGCGCTCGGTTGGCTACCAGCGGCCTGGGGCAGTGTCGCCGAACACCAGCGCGAGGTGGAAGCTGCCACCCGCCTGCTCAGCCGTGCGCGTGAGCTGCACCGCGAAGATTATGAACTGGTTGCAACGTTGCGGCTGGCAGAAGCTATTGCAGACCTGGACCTGCGTGGACACTGGCGGGAGTTGAAACCGCTGCTGCTGCAAGGAATTGAGACGGCCCGTCGCCTGAACAAACCGTGGTACGAATTCTATCATCGTATGTTGCTGGGTGTCTACGCAGTCAAAATGGGCGAAGATGACGAAGGGTATGCCTGGTTGCAGCAAACACTCAATGCATTGCATCCGGACATTGAACGCAACACCGTGCCACGCTGCCTGTTTCGTCTGAATATTTATGGAGCACTGGCACGCCTCATGAGCCGAAGGGGCGACCATGCTGAAGCCCTCCGTTATGCCGAAATGTCCCTCGGATTGGCGCAGGAAGAACGTAATCCTGCCTTTATCGCTGAAGCCGCGCTCAAACTGGCCCGTGCCCGGCTGAGCAGTGGTGACCTTGCGGGGTGTCGTCAGATTATCGAAGACGTTTTGCCACAGGCTCGCCAGCAAGGATGGAAAGCGATGGAGCAGCAGGCAGAATATTTGCTGGCTGAGCTGGAACTGGTAGATTCCCAGCCGGATGCGGCGGAAGTACCGGCACGGCGTGCGCTGGAACTGGCTCAGGAGCTAAAAATCCGCGAAGAAGAAGTCCTCAGTATGCTTACGCTGGGCAAAGTGCTCCAGGCACTGCGACAAAAACAAGAAGCACAATCTGTGCTCTCCCAGGCTCGCAGGCTGGCGCAAGAACGGGACTATGCGGACCATTTTGGCGAAATCGAAAAGCTGTTGTAGATTACTTTCTCTACCGTATGAAACGAAAACACAGACAACTTCAACTGAATTTGTAGCCCGTCCCAGGAGGCGGTACTACATTCAGCCAGGGAGGATTTTATGGAACTCCGGGAACTTTCCCCGCAATCACTCGATTCCGGTACCTTTCAAGTGGATTTTCCCAGTCTCATCAAGGTATTGGGCGAAAACCTCTACGCCAACCCCCGTGCATGTGTGCGAGAACTTATCCAGAATGCCAATGACTCCTGTGTTCGCCGTCAATCAGCCGGCCAGACGTTCGCGCCGGCTATCCATGTTATTGCCAATACTGAAGAGCGCACACTAGTTTTTGAAGATAACGGGGCTGGTATGCTGCACGAGGATGTGGTGCGCTATCTGGCAAGTATAGGGGGGGGACGCACCCGTGCCGAGCGGGTCCGTCTCTCAACCGAGGATAAAAATGCCGCCAATATGCTCATCGGGCAATTTGGTATTGGTTTTCTCTCTTCATTTGTGGTGGCAGACCGCGTAATTGTAGATACGCTCTCTATCGAAGGCGATGCTCCCATACGCTGGATCTGTGAAGGGAGCGCAGAATATCAGATAGGCGACGGCGAGCGCAGCACGCCGGGGACACGGGTGCAACTCTTTCTCAAACCGGCCCACTTTGATTTGCTGGAAGAAGAAACGCTAATCAATACGATTGTCTATTATGCCGATTTTATCGGCTTCCCCATCTCTCTCAATACCCAGGAAACGCCCATCAACCGCATGTGTGCGCCCTGGCATCAGGAGGGCAACCTTGAAGACTACGCCACCTATATCCAGCACCGCTATGGCGTGGCCCCACTGGCACTGGAACCAGTGAATGTGATGCGAGATGACCTGATAGTGCAGGGGGTGCTCTTTGTCCCGCCACGCAATCCGGAATGGAAACGGCATTTGCGCTCGATTGATCTCTTTCAAAAGCGCATGTTTATTGGGGAAGACTTACACATCTTGCCCGAATGGGCTGGCTTTATCAGTGGCATTCTCGACTGCGCCACGCTCGACCTGGTTGCCAGTCGTGAGTCGGCCATTGGCGAGCGGCCTTCCTACAAAGCACTGCAAACCTACCTGGGCGAGGCCGTTACCGCGTTTGTGCAGCGGCTGGCAACCCAGGAGCGCAGCACATTTCTGGAAGTTATCAACCAGCATGAGTGGGCCGTCAAGTGGGGAGCCGTCCGCAATGACTTCTTCTTCAAGCAAGTCAAAGACCTCATCCCCATCGGCAGCGATATGGGGCAGCTTACGGTGCCCAAATATTTGCAACGCTCACCGGAGCGGTTGGGCGGCATCAAGACTATCTACTATGTGCCGGGCCAGCAGGTACCGGGCCAGCAACAGAGCACAGTCTTTCGGGCCCGCGGAGTGCCTATCTTTTGTGCGGATGTGGTAGATGAGCAGTTTCTCAAGAAGTATGCCGAGCGCGATAACAGCCTGAACCTGCGCCAGATGGTCTCCGGTGTGGTAGAAATGATGGATTTTGTCGAAGGCGACCAGTGGCGCACAGTGGAAGCTCGTTATCAGCAGATGGGCATTACAGCGCGGGGAGTACGCTTTCATCCACCAGAGATGCCAGCCCTGGCGGTCCGCCGCTCCGATTATGACCGCGACCAGATGATAGACCAGGTGGTGGAAGGCAATCGCAGCCTGTTCGACTTTATCGGTCGGGTTGGCAAGGAAACGTCGGACGCGTATGAGTTGTGCTTCAATACGGACAATCCGATTATTCAACGGCTGGCGAACTATCAGGGAAGCCAGGCTATCCAGGATGCCGCGCTGCAATCTATTTATAGTAGCGCATTGCTGGCAGCCGGTGTTGAGCTCACTGCCGAGTTGAGCCAGTCAGTTGCCCAGGCAGAGATGCACGTTATTGAGCTATTGCTGCAACAGGATGAGCAGTTACAGGGCAAAGGTGTCTCGGTGCCAACCGGCTCGACGATGGCTGCACCACCTGCTGCGCCACCACTGCAACGTTCGGTGGGGGCAACTGACACGCCTGTGCCGTTTGAATCCGATGGGCCTGCCAAAACACCAAAACCGGCCGCCAGCCGCCAGCCGATTGAACCCTGGACGCCACCGCTGGGAGCAGCAACTGGTAGCCAACCGTCAGCATCCGCACCAACCGCCTCCCATGCGGCTTCCGAACCATTTGCAGCTCCCACGCAGGCAACACAGCAACCAGCACGTTCGGTAGCCGATTATCCATCAGGCGAGGCTGCTTCTGCTGGAAGAGATACGGACTATCGGCCGTTTCAAAGCCCACATCAAGAACGATGGGTGCCGGCCAGAAACTACGAGACGACAAACACCGACCCGAATGAACGCCCATTCCGGGACCCGGAACATGGCAGCAAGCCAGCAGCGCAACAGATGGGACCGCAACCTGAAGAAGACCCGCTGATGGTGCGGTTGATGAAAAAGTTTTTGAGCTAAGTGGGGGGGCTCAATCTCAACAGGTTTCACCTGTTTTTTTGTGCTGCTTGCGCACAGCACAAAACGCACGCAACCGCGTGCCACAGCTTTGGCGTGGGGTTTGTGTTTTTTTCGACTTCGTCGAAAAAAACACAAACCCCACCAGAATGGGGAGCGTGAGGGAACCAGGTTCCCTCACACACCCG
>CAYFVX010000032.1:0-10791 GCA_964346425.1 uncultured Chloroflexaceae bacterium
TTTTCATACCGTACCATGTGCGCGACAGCGCATGGATATCTCCGTTGGGAATATATTAATGAAGCGACCGAATGCCAAAAATAGGCAGAATCCAGCGGTGAGAAACCGCTGCTATGGTTTCTCACCGCTGGATTCTGTCGCTGCGATGCTCTGCCGCTGCAATGCTCCAACGCCCAACCGCCGTGTCGCACCGTCGCGCCGCCGCATCGCCGCTTCACCCCGCTCTGCATCTCTGCGCCTCTGCGTTGAACAAAGGAATCAGGCGTGCCAGCAACCACATGCTGGACAGCAATACCCTCGACCGTTCGTGCCTCTCCATCATTCTTTGTCCTGGCGCATAATCAGCGGCAGGTAAAGGCGCGTTTCTTGCTGGACAGGCTCGACTACCTGGATGTCGCGTGCGGCCGGGTGCGCCAGCAGTCCAGCCGTATCCTCGGCATAGACGACGATACGATAAGTGCCGGTCTGTGTGAGCACATTGGTCGCTACCGCCTCGTAGACGTGTTGTCTGGTTGTGCTGAGCGTCAGAGTGTAGGTGGTGGGGATGGTTGTCTCCTCCGCAAAGGCTCCGCTGCTGGCTGGTGGCTCATACGCAGGTGAATACAGGGTAGCCCATACGCGCTGCAGGGCACCATCCGCTTGCACGGTGGCATGGAGTGGTAGTGCGCTGTCCATCTCAACGGTCATCGGGGCTACCACATGCGCGATGGCTGGTGGGGCAGGAGCAAATGAGACGGTTTCGGCGGCATTCAGACCAGTGCGCATTGCTGCGCCAGCCGGGTCGTCAATGCGTGGGTTGAGCCACGGGAATGCCATTTGGAGGGCGTGCTGTGCTTCGCTGAAGGCACGCTGCAGGCTGGCTCCCTGGCGCGAAGCGGTGAGGAAGTAGTGGGTAAAGATCATACGCCCGTTCAATGTCCAGGCAGCTTCGTCTGTGCCGGTGGCGGCGAGGATGATGTGTTTGGGAGCCTGCAGGTCTGCTGCGAAGCCACCGGCGAAAGGTGCTTCCAGGATAATGGTTGTCTGGATATCCGGGCGTTCGTTGTGCAGCGTGTCGAGCCAGGTGTTGAGCAGGGTCGGCGTGATTTTTTGCTCCTCGGTTGTGTTGAGCAGGATGTAGGGAGCACCAGTGGATGTGTCTTTGCCGCTTTGCCCAATGATGTACAGCGTGAGTGTTCCGCCTTCGGTTATGGCCTCATCTGCCCATTCGGTAAGAGCTGTTTCCAGGTCTTGCAGTGTGGGGGGCGCGTCATACAGGTCTGCTGCAAGGGTATACACCTGTTCCTGCGGATAGCCCTGGTTGCGCACAAACTGCTGCACATCGCGGGCTGTCTGCTGGATCATGCGTTCCTGGGTTGCCGCCTCATTCTGCTGCACGGAGCCGCTGACGATGATGGCTGCATCGCCCTGATGGTCAGGTGCCAGCGGACGGGCGGAAAGCTCATAGCTGACGTGCGTGCCGGCTACCGAATCGTTCTGGTTGAACAGTCTGAGCGCAAGCGTGCCAGTTGTCGTTGCCGTATAGTGCAAACGTGCATCCGGTGTGTAGGCAGGCTTCTGGCTTTGCTGCATTTCGTCGGCGCATGTGTTGGCGAACTCCAGGGCAACATTCGCAGGCGATTGGGGTGGAACATAGGCTTCTATCAGATAGGTGGTGTCGGAGACGACGTCAATATGCACCCAATCGGTGTCTGCGGCCACGTTGAAGGTGCGCTGTTGTGGTTGTCCGCTGGTGGCGAGCGGTTGCGCGGTATCGCAGGTATCATCCGGTTCGTAGCTATCGCCGGGTGGTGGCGTCGGAGTTGCGGTTGGGGTTGGTGACGGCGTTGGCGTTGGCGACGGCGTTGGCGTCAGGGTTGGCGTCAGGGTTGGCGAGGGTGTCAGCGTCGGAGTGGGTGTCAGCGTCGGAGTGGGGGTAGGTTCTGGCAACACCTGCCGAACGTAGGCTGGCTGTTCATCAATCGGTATCTGCACCGCACCATTTTGTGGAGTCAGAGGGGTACGAACGCCATCAAACGATACAAGCTCCACCTGCTGCACCCCGCTCTCGGTTTGTAGTGAAACTTCCTGCGAACCCGTTGTTTGCCAGATGATATCGACCAACTGGTAGGTGGTGGGTTGATAGCGCAGGTGGTAGCGGGCGGATGGGTTGTCCGGGTCTTCCGGGTTGTAGGTATAGGTATGCAGCGGTCCGGTGCCCAGATAAGCAGTATTTGTCAGTTCGCGGGTCAGCACGGTATAGGCACCATAGGCAATTTTTGGAGCATAATTTTGCGCTTTCGTCTTGAGAATGGCGGTTGCCTGCCAGATGTCGCGCTCATGGGTGTCGAATTTGTCCTCCAGTTGATGGTAGTTGACGTGCTGTATGCCCCAGGCAGAGGCAAACGCATGCGCTCGGAGCATGTAGTCTGACTGCTGCTGCTCGGTTTTGCACAGGTCATCTGCGCTCAGCGATGCGCTGTCATCGGCACGATATTTTGCGGGAATGCGGTATCGCTGTAGGGCATCTTCCCTGTCGGCAAGACTGGCTGCCTGACTTTCGCTGCAGGTAATCCAGCCGATTTCGGTTATCCATGTCGGACGCACGGCACCACCGCGTTGTTGGGTCTGGTCTTGCAGCCAGTTGTAGCTGGTGGCAAGGCGGCCCCAGAGGGTAACTTTTGCCAGGATGACGGGGCTGTCGGGGGCGTTATAAGGCATATAGGGATGGATGGCGAGGATGTCGAAGCGGCTCCATGCTTCCGGTACGGCTTGCAATACCTGGTTGAAGAAGTAGAGGCCATCTTTGTGACATTCGCAGCCACGTTCATCGCGGGAGCTTTGTCCATCCAGCACGTAGAGGCCCGCGGTGACGACGAGGGCCGTCGGGTCGGCGGCTTTGACAGCAGCGTAGCCGGCCTTGAGCAGTTCGCCATATTCGGTGGCAGAGCCGGGCCAGGTTTCCCAGTGGTTGGGTTCATTCCAGATTTGCCAGACGGCGATGCGCGGTGATCCCGGTGCGTCGTCAATACCGTCGCCATCGTAGCGTTCAACGACCACTTGCACGAAGCTGCCGAAGTCTTCTACATTGGCTGGCGGGCACCAGTAGCTCTGTGCGGTGACGCCATAGCTGTCCTGATACCGTTCGGTGCGAGCCTGACAATCGCTTACCCGCGCCCATTCTGGTGTGGTGGCGATCATGCCGACGATACCATAATCTGCCCGGGTTGCTTCCAGAATACGCTGGTCGTAGATTTTGCGGTTGTTGCGGTCCCAGTAGTTGCCATTTTGTTGCAGGTTTGCCCAACTGATTTCTTCGCGTCCCCATTGGACGCCGGCTTCGCGCCCCAGCGCAACCAGGCGGGTAATCCCTTCTTCGCCATCGTTGAAAATGCGCTCGAAGCCGGTGAAGTAGGTGTTCATGCCGTAAAACCCGACCTGGCCGGATTGCGTCGTCAAATCGCGGGGTGGTGGCGTAGTGGTTGGTGATGCTGGCACTGCGGGGCTAGATGCGGGCATGGAAGCAGCAGAATTGCCAGTGGCGAAGCGAGCCAGGACAAGCGGCAACACGAACAGGAAGGCGAGCAGAATGAACCAGGGTGGACGTATTGAAAAAAGAGCTTTTGTTTTCATGTTGATGATCATAGCATGAGGTCATGGTTTTCGCAAAGTCTTACATCAACAAAAGGAGAATCACTATCCTGGCATTTTTTCTTATTCTGTCAACCTGAAATAATGAAAAACAACAAGAACTCACACTGACAAAGCGGCACCTCAACCTTGATCCATTCCGACAGTCACACCAAAACATTCCCCACCTCATGCACACATGTGGATAACATGTGGAAATGGAGCATCTGCCTCACTTGACGAAACCCCCACCTGTGATACACTTGTGCCATCACGTTTTCGTACCATCATCGCATACACTGATGACCGCGCTTGAGAGACCCTGCAATGAGTACTATGAATTTTCGTAAAACCATAGAATGGGCCCGTCAGGCTGAGAGGCTGGTTGAAATATCCACGCCGCTTGCCCCCGACCAACACATGGCACGTCTGATTTTGCGCCATGATGGGCGACCTACCCTCTTCACCGCTATCACTGGACATCCCGGCTGGCGTATCGTGGCTGGCATCGCTTCCGACCGCGAATATTATGCGCAGGCCATCGGCGTCCAGGTCCATCAACTCATCCCGACGCTGGCAGCCGCTCTCGACAATCCTGTCGCACCCTCCATCGTCACCGAAGCCCCCTGCCAGGAAGTTGTCCAGCAACCACCCGACCTGGAACAAATACCCATTTTGCGCCATTTTTCCAACGACGCAGGCCCCTATATTACCGCCGGCATTCTCATTCTCGATGACCCGGAGCATGGCCCCAACGTCTGCTTTCACCGCATGTTGCGCCTCGACAAACAACGCTTCTCCGCCCGCATTGTCGAAGGACGGGGAACTGATAGCGCATTGCAAAAATCATCCGAAAATGTCCCGGTTGCCATCTGCCTGGGAAACTCTATCCCCACCCTGCTGGCTGGCTCAATGGGGCCACCGGCTGGCATAGATGAACTCGCTGTTGCCAATGCGCTCGCACCCACACCCGTCGTGCGCTGCAAAACCATTCCCATCTATGTACCGGCCGATTGTGAAATCGTCCTTGAAGGCTCCCTCACCCATACGCAGGCAACCGAAGGCCCCTTCGTAGACCTGACCGAAACTATGGACTTTGTGCGCGAGCAACCCGTGGTCGAAATCCACTGCATTACCCACCGGCAAAACCCAATCTACCAGGCACTTTTGCCCGGCAAGCTCGAACACAAACTGCTCATGGGCATGCCAAAAGAACCAACCATCTTCTCCGCCGTCAACCAGGTTTGCCGTTGTCGCAATGTTGCAATCACGCCTGGTGGTGCAAGCTGGCTACACGCCGTCGTCCAGATTGACAAAAACGATCCAGAGGATGGGAAACGAGCTATTGAAGCCGCCTTCCATGGACACGGCTCGCTGAAACATGTGGTTATCGTAGACACGGACATTAATATTTATGATGCCAGTGAGATAGAATGGGCAATTGCCACCCGCTTTCAAGCCGACCGTGATCTGGTGGTGCTCACCAACCAGCCCGGCAGTAGCCTTGACCCCTCCAGCCTGCACGAACCTGGTAAAAAAGCCCGCACCGCCAAAATGGGCCTTGATGCAACGATACCCTGGGGAGCCGAACGCGCTGCCTTTGCAAAAATACCCTATGAATAGAGTGACTCTGATGGGAAAGGGGGGATTGGTTATCAGGCAGGGGTTTGGCATCGCCAAACCCCTGCCTGGGGCAGGCGAGCCGCCTGCGCTCCCAGGAACCGTACAGGTTTACCATCAGAGTCTAGAGTGGGTGAGGTACTAAATGAAACTGACACACGAAGAACAGGCAATGCTGGCTGGCGACTATGGTCGCGGCGTGCAAAAAGCCATGGAAATTATCACTGCCCTGGGGAAAATCTATGGCGCAGAAGACCTGATTCCCGTCACCAGCGTGCAGGTTGCCGGCGTGAGCTACAAAAACCTCGGTGACGCCGGCCTTGCATTCCTCAACGAATGGACCGAAGAGGGGGCAAAAACCCGCGTCCCTACCCGCCTCAACCCGGCTGGCCTTGACATGGAAAACTGGGAAGAGCTCGGCTTCGACCCGGAGTTTGCCGACAAACAACAACGAGTTATTCAAGCATTTGCGGCGATGGGAATACACACGACCTGCACCTGCACCCCCTACTATCTCGACAATCTGCCACAATTTGGTGACCACATCGCCTGGGCTGAATCCAGTGCCGTGAGTTTCGCCAATAGCGTCCTCGGCGCACGCTCAAATCGCGAAGGTGGCCCCAGCGCACTCGCAGCCGCCATCAGCGGACGAACCGCCCGCTTTGGCCTGCACCTGAACGAAAACCGCCGCGCACAGCTTGTGGTAGACGTCCAATGCCCCGTCGAATCATTCTCCGACTTTGGGGCACTGGGTGCGATCGTTGGCAAAATAGCTCGCAACCGCGTTCCCTACTTCACCAATCTTTCACCCCAGGATGTGCGGCACAGCAGCAATGAAGAAGAATCTGCGACCACCAACAGTGGTCTCCACCCCGCCGCGGATGTGCTCAAAGCACTCGGTGCAGCTATGGCAGCCACCGGTGCCGTCCCGCTCTACCATATCCAGGAGACAACGCCAGAAGCTGACAATCCCGACATCATCGCCACAGATGCCGAACAGGTCGTCGTCAACAGCCTCAAAGAAGGCTATGCTATGCTCAACAGCGATGAAGAAAACGACATTGACCTGGTCTGGTTTGGCTGTCCCCACGCTTCGCTCAAAGAGCTTGCGCATATCCTTCACCTGCTCAATGGACGCAAAGCCAAAATCCCGCTCTGGGTAACGATGGCCCGCACCATCCGCCAGGAAGCCGCCAGGCAGGGAATGGTCGCCGAACTCGAAGCACTTGGCGGCAAAGTCGTGGCAGATACATGCCTGGTCGTAGCCCCGATGAAATCGCTCGGCTTTCGCCGCATAGCCACCGCTTCCAGCAAAGGGGCATACTACGCCCCCAGCCACTCCGGACTGGCAATCCGCTATGGCACTATCGAAGACTGTGTTGAAGCAGCCGTAACCGGCAGTTGGGAACGGTAAAGCGTTGGAGCGTTGGAGCGTTGGAACGTTGGAACGCTCCAACGTTCCAACGCTCTCACCCTGACCTCAATTTCCGCTTAAAAAACCCCACAATCTCTGCTATACTTGTTACAGCAACACAGTAACGAACGAAAGTGGAGTATCGCTCTATGCAATCGGACGGCAAACTGGTAGATCAGGCAATTGAAGTATTACACGGCGGCTACAAAGAAAACGCACAAACCTTGCTTACGCAAGCTATCACCATCAACCCCGACAACCCGAAAGCCTGGCTCTGGCTATCGGGAACATTGACATCGGAAACCGAACGCCGCTACTGCCTTGAACGTGTACTGACGCTTGACCCAGACAATGAAATGGCACAACGTGCGATCCAATCCCTGAGCGCAACGGATACAACCCGCCCCTCTCTGCTGGATACACAAAAATCTGCCGCCTCTTCACTTTCCACAACCGATGGAATCCATCCATCGCGTGCATTGTCGGCTTCAGACAGCTCAAAAAAACGCTCCGCGCCATCCCTGCCGCAAAACATTGGTCCGCGCGAATGGATACTACTGGCCTTTGCCGTTGTTGTTGTTGCCGCAGTGGTTTATATCGTCAACTCAGCATTTTTCTCAGACCGCCCGCAACGTATCGCTACCATCCAGACACAGACCGCGCAGGCAATTGCATCCGCTCCGCACATAACCGATACCATCACCATGCAACGCTCGCCAGCGGTAGCTGACAATACTCAGGAGAGCACGGCAAGCCCTCCTGACTCCCTGACGACTACCACCACCCCCTTGAACGACACCCACCAGCTTACGACCACACAAGAGCAAAGCCAGCCCGCCTCGCCCGAACCATCCACAGTGGCAAATGTGGATGCGACCGAAGAAGCAGCAACGCTGCCCACTTCCCCAGCAACAGAGAATGGAGCAGAAGAACCGGCCGCACCTACAGTCAGTCCAACAGAAGCATTGCCATTGGAAACCACGCCGACCGAACCAGCCGCAGCAGAAAATGTATCCGATGAACCAACCGATTCGTCATCCACCGAGCAACCATCCACCGAGCAACCATCCGTTCTGGCAGAGGTTGATGGCTATATCGCCAACGGTGGCAATATGCGCTCACAACCCTGGATTGCGGCCAACAATGTCCTCGGACAGGTCTGCCCTGGCGACCAGATTGTCATACTTGAACAGCAAGCAGCCTGGGTTCATTTCCGCGTTGTCTGGCTGGCAAACGATTGCCACCCCGACCGCGTTGAGCAGGACACAGGCGGCTGGGCAAGCAGTACACTGATTGCTACATCATCCTTTACGCCCGAAGACGACTACCCGGTGATGCCGCAAGGCTTACAACCTGCCATCGTTACTGACATCGTAGATGGTGACGCTATCAACGTCACCATTGCCGGCGAACCAGATTTAATTCGCCTGGTTGGTATTGACACCCCGGACAAGGGGCAGTGTTTTCAGCCTGAAGCAGCAGCCCGCACCGCAGAATTGACTCTGGAGCAGTTTGTCCTGCTACAGCCCGACGAGTCCCAGGGCGAAACCAACCGCTTCGACCAGACGCTGCGCCACGTCTGGTTGCCCGATCGCCGCCTGGTTGCGCTCGAGCTCATCCAGGAAGGCTATGGCTTCCCCTTCAACGATGGCAAGCCCTATGCATATGAAGAACGCTTTGAGCAGGCCGAACAAGCAGCCCGCGAGAATGAGCGCGGCTTCTGGTCGACGGAGACGTGTGGTGGAGAGCGGTAGGCGCAAAGAGGAATATTTTGCAACGTCTGAGAGCGTGTTTCAAAGTGCATAGACTTGTTCTGCTCCCCCTGTGTTCTCTTCCCATTATATCCCCACCTGGTATGACACTGTTCCCCTCTTTGCCTCTCTGTATCTCTGCGCCTCTGTGTTTTTCACTATGTACCCGCATTTGGTATGATACGGTGTATCTGGTACAATCAAAGCGTTCAAGTGTTCAAGCGTCCGAGCGTTCTGGTGTTCAAGTAGTCAAAAGTTTCCGTGATGGTGGTGTTCGCACACCCTTGATATATCCTATGGGATATAATTTACCATAGCTTTTTCTGTATGTCAATGCAACGATTCGGGGAGAAATTACGCACGTTGCGCCTGCGCCACAACCTGACTCAGCAACAGGTTGCTGATGTGCTTGAAGTGCGGCAGGTATTTGTCCACCGCCTGGAACGGGGGCAAAAGAAGCCAAATGTCGAGCACCTCATCAAGCTCGCCCAGTTGTTTGGCGTAACGGCGGATGCGCTGATCATGGACGAGCAGGAGATATGAGGGGGGATACCACACTTCAACCACCCTGGTGTGAAGGTAGGGGAGACAAAAACCGCACCCGATATCGTAGCCGCGGTTTATCGTTCGTTCTATGTTTTGGTAACCTTAACGGTTATAGTAATAGCGTATTTGCTCATCAGCACTCGTCAACACGTCAATAATATCATGGTAGCGCAATTCTTGCCAAAGATACGGGGCAATCTGCACGATGTCTTCGTCAGGAAAGTAGTCTATAAATTTCTTGATGCGAAAGCGGTCCAGTGGATACTTGACTATCAAACTTCTGATGTCACTATCACTGATGGAAGCGGGGTTATTCAACTCAACAAATAACCCTTCTTGCTCTCTTTGAACATAAAACGCTCTGAATTCATTGACAAGGTCTCGCATGTTGACCCTTCCATCACGATCAACGAGCTTGAAGATCGCTTTAATCATGACAGGTTTGTAGGAATGGCGCAATTTTCTCGATTTGTTAAAATCGAGAAATTGCTGTCGCCACTCCTCGCTTGAAGTTGGTAAAGGACCGAGATGAAATTGTCTTCTGATCTGTTCTATGCGATCTCGACGGAAATAGTAACCTGATTGGCTACCAGATGATTCATGCCCGTCTGCATCCAATTTACCTTTTTCAATCCAGGTACGAATAGTTGTTGTGTCAACCCGTAGGGCATAGCTCAATGCTCGCAAAGACATGAGATCATCTTCTGGTTTGAGTTCAATTGTTTCCTCATCGGACGATTCTTGTGTTGAGTATTCCTCTCTGGATTCAGACAATCTCTTTGCGAGAAAGCTTTTCTGGATTTCAAACTCAGCAAAATAATCTTCATCTATGGTTAGTCCATCATTTGAGGAAGGTTGTACTCCTAAATTGTGCTTGTACATTATTGACGTAATCTGATTGCCATTGAGCGTTGAAACTCGGGGGATAGATGACGAAGCTTTTTCTCTCGCAGCTATCGCAAAATCAGCAGTAGTAATAAAAATACCTTGTGCGTATTTACATGTCAAAGCTCCAATAAAACGGTCTATATCAGAACGATGTACGTTGTTTTGATAACGTTTTACCTGGACACCTGACGGTAAACGAAATGCGCCTGCAATGAGATCTCCTTCTGCATCCAGACCTCCATCTCCTACATATCTTGAGACAGACACGTTTTCCATTCCGACATAGACCAGAAACTCACCTGCAAATAGCTCAAAGGCTCGTGGGGACATAGCGAAGAGTTGTTGTTTTAGCTCTTGCTTGATATCAGGGTTAAGTGATATAGGCATATCTCACAACCTTGTTTTACCTATCATCATACATTTCTTCTCTCAACACGGCTCAGAAAGCCATCAAGAACCCCTTTCAAAACCACCATCTTTTGCTCACCCGTCAGGTTTTCGTAATTTTCAAGCGTTTGCACTACTTCCTGTTTGCAGGCTTGCATGGACGGGTCAGAGGGAATATCAACAAACCGCCCCTGCACTTTTGCCCACTCGGTGCGTTGTCCTACGCCAGCCATTCCGACATAGCGGTCGAATGCCTGATGCAAAATGGTGATGATAAGACAGGGAACATCACTACTGCGAGCGGTCATCTCTGCAAGCGTTTGCAGCACATACAGGTCACGATCACTCTGCTGATGGGCCGCATAGTTGAGATGCTGGCCTAGCTCATCAATGACCATCATCACTCCGGCAAATGATGATCTGGCTGCAACAAAATAGCTGGCTTCTTCCAACAGGTCCGCCACTGTTTGCGGATCAACATCGCCCTGGGCAATGCAGACATCCAGTTTCTCCATCAAGGGGGAGGATGCAGCATCTCCAATATTGCCTGCCAACGACAAACGGAGGGAGTGCAAG
>CAYFVX010000032.1:10891-12096 GCA_964346425.1 uncultured Chloroflexaceae bacterium
GGAGGATGCAGCATCTCCAATATTGCCTGCCAACGACAAACGGAGGGAGTGCAAGAGCGATTGTCGCAACGAATTATTGTTACCGCTGATGAGCACCGGCAGCATAATAGGAGCGTCAGCAAGGGTAGCAACAATCTCCTCTGCTGTGCTGCTCGTTGCCAGCAAAGTGCGTCGTTGCGCAGGTGAAATGCTCATATAGTGACTGAGAAACAGCGCGAACGCAGATTTCCCCGCCCCATAGGGACCTATAATGGAAAATGCCCGCGAATGTGGCGTGGAGCGCAACGCATCAACGATCCGTTCCATCGTATGGATAACCAGCGGAGTAACCTGATAGCCCACCAGCGATGACTGGATGGTGGTAAAATCGCGCTGTAAATGCACAGAGCGTGTATACCGGGCAGCAATAGGGAGCGGTGAGGACATATCAGGCATCACAGCACCTCTTTCTCCGTGCAGAAAGCACGCTCCAGCAGTTCGTAGGCAATATCATCACTCGTATCTCCGGTCCAGGCAACCTGACGAATGCCGGCCTGATCATGGTAATATGCCCTTCCCTGCGTCATCTCTTCCAGCCGTTGCAACCTGCTCAGCAGCGAATCTTCATCCATTCGAAAGACACGGCCAGGGGAACGTGGCATATATGCGAGATCGCTCAATGCAATCGTTTGTCGCTGACTCTGTGCAATGAGTTCATGCAACGCGTAAGCCACCAGTTCATCCGCAAGTTCTGGCTGTGGCCCACTTTTCAGCAGATAACTACGCAATCCTGGAATCGGCTGAATGAGACCGGGTTCCGTGAGCGGACAAAGAAGGGTATCTTCTGATAGCACTGTGCGCTGGTTATACGCAGGTTGTACATAACAATGCACCATACATTCAACATCGCGCGTCATCGTGGCTTCTGAGGGGACTTTCCAGTTGTGCTCCTGGGCAAACGCAAGCAGTTGGGCGACAAGTTGAGGGATAGTAAATTCCCCACCGCGCAGGAGATTGAAGGTATAAAACCAGGTGAACGCAGCCTGGGGATGAGCCGCTATCTGCCAGTGTAAAAACCACCAGCTTGTCGCAGTGACCAGAAACGGGTCCCAACCATCATCGGCCAATAGCTTATGTCCCAGGATTGTAGGCGTATAGTTTTTCCCATTGCTGTCACTTTTAGAAGGGAGGAGAAGCCGTCGTAAGTAGGTAAGGGGTTGAGCTGG
>CAYFVX010000033.1:0-12085 GCA_964346425.1 uncultured Chloroflexaceae bacterium
GATCCAGCGGTTAAAAACCGCGGCTACGATTCCCAACGGGGTTCTTTTCCTCGAAAAAGTCTACGCATGGGAGCACCCCGCTGGGCCCCTCACAACTCACATGGGTGGGTGTTGGGGACGGCGAAGCCGTCCCCAACACCCACCCAAAAACTATTCCTTGACATTAAAGAAGTTTGTAACTATCATAGTAGTAATTGCTCTGCTGGTGTGCAGCGACAAAAGCACCAGATTGTTGACGACAGTCAGCACTATGAAGCAGGGAGCCTCCTTGCTTCGCACTTCAAAGGCGAAGGAACTATGAAAACATTGCAAACAGCCGCAGGTAGCCCTGGAAAGCCCCTCACAAAGGCTCTCCTTCTTGGCGATTATTTTTACCTCACGAAACCACGGATTGTTGCACTTCTGTTGTTGACCACCCTGGTCGCCCTCTTTCTCTCCAGTAAATCGTTACCATCACCCGCCCTGGTTGTCTGGACCTTGCTCGGCGGATACTTTGCCGCTGGCGGAGCCGGCGCACTCAACTGTGCGCTGGAGGGCGACATTGACCAATTGATGGAACGCACTGGCAAACGCGCCGTTGCGGCTGGTCGTATTCCCGCTCACTATGCCTTCCGCTTCGGGTTAGTATTGAGCTTCATTGCCTTTGTCATCCTGGCAATCGGAACGACGGTGCTGGCAGCACTCCTGGCGATGATGGGCATTGTTTATTATGTGCTTATCTATACCCACTGGCTCAAACGCCGCACCTGGCTGAATATTGTCATCGGCGGGGGAGCGGGTGCCATGCCGCCGCTTGTTGGGAGTGCAGCCGCTACGGGCAATCTGACACCCCTCTCCATATTGCTGGCTGGTATCATTTTTCTCTGGTCGCCCCCCCACTTCTGGACACTGGCCCTCGTGAAACAAAAAGAATATGCACGGGCCCACATTCCCATGCTCCCACTGGTTGCTGGCTCTCAGGCAACCCGCAAGCAAATCTGGCTCTATTCCATCGGCATGGTGGTGCTCACTCTGCTGCTTCCAGCCTTGTCGCCGGTCGGTGGCTATTACCTGCTGCTGGCAATCCCGCTGAACATGCTATTTCTCTGGTATGCCCACAATACGTATCGTTCAGAAACAGTTTCCACCATCCGTTCTTTCTTTCGCTACACCATTCTCTATCTGGCCTTTCTGTTCATCGCTATTATGATTGACCATGTCCTGGTGCAACTCCCATGAACTATCCAGAAGCATACTTTGCAGGTGTCCAGCTTTTCAATACAACCCATTTCTGGCATGCCCACGAACAATGGGAAGCCTGCTGGCTCACATCCCAGGAGCCGGATTATACGTTCTACAAAGGCATTATCCAGGCGGCCGCCGCGCTCTATCATGTCCAGAAAAAGAATCCGCGCGGTTTGCATCTCAACTGGCTCAAGAGTCGCACCAAACTGGTGACACTACCAGCGCACCATATGCAGTTGGATGTGCAACAACTGATTGCGGCTATGGATTGCTTTGTGCTGAACTATCAACAGGGGATTACGTTGCCCTACCCGCAGCTTTCGCTGGTTGAGGAAGCGGTGAAGGAGTGACGGTGCCAGGCCACCACTCCTTTACCGTGTTTGCAAGGTATTTGAGGCCCTTCAAAGGGGTATATTTTTGTACCATATTGCCCTGTACAGAGACGTCACGGAGCTGCAAATTGTAGCCGCAGGAACCTCGCTATTCATGGTAGTCGTGGTTCAAGTCCAACCCGGTCCTTTGCGTCTTTGCGTGAGGCATTCCCCCACTTCTGAAGAGTTACTTTGCATCTGGTACTTGTGTCATCGTCTCATCCGGCGTATCATGCACACTGTTGGTCGAGTCAGGGGAGAGCCTGCGCCGCAGCAAACGGCCCAGGAGACCATAGGAAAACCATTTCCCATTCCAGGCTGCCCAGGCACCAAACAGACCATAGCCAAGCCATAGCAACACAAAGAGGAGCAACACCAGACCAGCAATGAGCACCAGCCAGAAAGACAGTGGCTTTTCATTGTGATAGAGCGCAGGACGCATCATAGCCGGGAGCATTGAAACAATCATACAGCCACCCCAGGCCAACCCCATCACAATCATGAGTAAGAACCCGACTCCTTGAAACACAAGTGCATGCAGCGCATGATGGGCAACATACGCCGAACGTCGGCGTTGTGTTGCCCAGATGATAGCCGCACCAATCACGCCAAGCAGATTGACTGGATTGGCGATAATGCTGGCATGCGCAAGGGCTGCCAGCGTGCGTTCCTCATCAGAAGGCGAGATATGCGTTGTATTTGCCATAGCTGTGAGTATAGCGGAAGCACCGGGGCATGTCAAGACAAAGAAATTTCATGAGCCAGCCAGCAGTTGAAACCCGAACCAGTTGCTCACCGTCTTATACCAGGAACCAGCTTTCGCGCTGGGTAGGCATCTGTTTGTTCGGTCTCTATTTCCTGACCACAGGTGGGCAACCATTCATCAGCGATGGGGAAATCATGTTACTGACTGCCACCCGCTTGATTGATGCACAGACGCTCACCTTGCCAGAATGGTCCATGCACTTTCCCCAGGTAGTCCGTGGACAGGGCGGTCAGCCGGTCTCACGCTATGGATTGGGCCAACCGCTGCTGGCGGCCGCACTGTATTGGGTGGGACGATATGGTATCGGTTGGTATCTTTTGCCCGGCTCCGCAGACTTTTCGCTTGGCAAGTTTGTGGCTCTGCTGCTACCAGCCTGTGCCACGGCCTGGACTGCCAGTCTGCTCTGTCGCTGGGCAGGGGAGCTGTATCATGCACCAGCCCGCGGCGTCGCTATCGCTTTGCTGTATGGGGTGGGGACGCTGGCTTTTCCCTATGCGCGGTTCTTTTTTAGCGAACCCTTGTTTACCGCCTGCCTGCTGCTGGCCGCTTTTGCCATCTTTCGCCAGCGTCCGCTGCTGGCAGGCTTGGCTGCTGGCTATGCACTGGCTACCCGCCTGGCTGGTGGGGTGCTCTTGCCTGTTTTGCTGCTGTATGGCTGGTTGAAAGGATTTCGCAGCCGCGACTATTGGCGGATGTTCGGCGGGTTGCTACCGGGCATAGCCCTCGTGCTGCTCAATAATTGGGGACGCTTTCACTCTTTGCTAGAACATGGCTATGTGGCTGATGAAGGGTTTACGGGAAACCTGCTTGTCGGGTTGTATGGCTTGCTGCTCAGTCCGGGCAAGTCGCTCTTTTTGTATGTCCCCTTGCTGCTGGCGTTCCCGTTTGCGTTGCTTCCGTTTCTGCGCAGATTTCAAGCAGAGGCACTGCTGGTCGGTCTGATGTCGCTGGTGTTGCTGGCCCAGAGCGCATGGTGGTGGATGTGGTGGGGTGGTTGGGGATGGGGGCCACGGTTTCTTGTGCCGTTGATGCCTTTCTGGGTGCTGACGATAGGGATACTCCTGGAGCAACCAGGCTGGCGAAGATTGCTAGGGGGGGTACTGTTTCCGCTTTCGCTGCTGGTCAACTTGCTTGGTATTCTGGTCAATTTCAATACGTATCTTATTGCGCTCACCGGCGGACAGAAAGACCGCGAGATGATCTATTTGTTTCAACCAGCCTATTCACCGCTGCTTGCGCATATCCGTCGTTTCAACATTGAGACCATTCCCATCGTCAGCTTTGCGCTGGACGAGCCGCACGTCGGAGTTCCACCAGCAGTCGCTCCGTTCATTTCCACTGGCATACTGCTGGTGACTATCGTGGCGCTCTGGCGTTTGTGGCTGGCATTGCAGCCAGTTGTTCGCAGAACGTATTACAATACTGAGGTATCATGACAACAACAACCATCGGGCAGAATGCATGCCCACATGACAATAAATGGAGAAAAGTATATGCATACAAGCCAAAGGTGTTCTCGTATACACAGGCGTTTCTATCGCACAATGCATCTGTTGCTGTTGCTGATTTTGCTGCTCTCGCTTTCCTTTTCTGGCGATCCGTTGCACACGAGCCAGGCCCAAACTCCCTTACCCTGGCGTGACAAAGGCAGTCCGTTTGGTGTGGTTGCTTCGCTTGGCAACCGGGTGCGCACAGAAGACATAGATGCGGCAGTTGCCCTGATGCGCGAAGCCGGCGTCCAGTGGCAGCGTGAGGAAATTTTCTGGCATGAAGTGCAACAGACCCCCGGCGGCCCCTTCATCTGGAACGGCGATGGGAGCGGTCTCTACAACTACGACCACGCTATCGAAGCCCAGGTTGCCAACGGTATCCGCGTGCTTGGCTTGCTCGACTATAACCCGGCATGGTTCAAGGGAAAAAACCCTACCCTTGACGAATGGCTGGATGATTGGGGCAACTTTGTCTACAACGCAGTCGCCCGCTATGGACGCGACCGCGGCTGGATTAAACACTGGGAACTCTGGAACGAGCCAAACCTTGCCAAATCGGGCTATGAAAGTGGACTCTACACTGTCTATGATTTCGTCCGTATTCTGGAAGTCGGGAGAGCCGCAGCAAAAGCAGCCGACCCGCAAGCCCAGATTGTTATGGGTGGTCTGGCTTCTATCTGGGGCATCCCACCCGATGAAAACAATCACGACTACTTTGAATATTTGCTCGGTGTGGCCGAAGCCGGGGGGTGGGAACATGTGGATATTCTCTCCATCCACCTCTATCGGCCTGACTCGCCGGAAGGAGCTACCGGCGGACGCCACCGCGCGATGGATATGCGTACAGAATTCGACCATATTGACGAATTTCTGCGCAAATATGGGCCAAAACCCGTCTGGATTACCGAAATGGGCTGGTCTACTCACCAGGCATGGCCCGGCGTAGATGAAGATACGCAGGCATTTTACCTGGTACGAGCCTATATCCTGGCAATAGCCCACCCCAGCGTGGAAAAATTTTTCTGGTATGACTTTCGCAATGATAGCGACCCGAACGCTCCCTACGAAACGCCAACCTACGATAACCTGAATGAACAATTGCATTACGGCTTGCTGCGCCGCACCTATCCGCTTGACCCCAACCGTGCAGATTTACGCAAACCGGCCTTTGTGGCCTACCGCACCATGACGCAAATGCTCGGCGACGTATCCCTGCAACGCGTCATGGCCGATGGCAATGAACTGGACAAGCCCGGTGTCTACTGGTATCGCTTCGGCAGTGGCGTGCGCAATGTGGATGTCATCTGGCGCACAGTTGACAAATCGCCCGAACTTATCGTACCGTGTGGTTGTCAGGAAGCAGTGGTGCGTGGCTGGAATGGCGAGTTGCGGCAGGTCGTCTATGCACTGGAAGGACACATCAAGCTGCGCCTGGATGATGTCGGCGCACCGTTGTATGTGGAGTATGACCCACCGCCAGCGCAGGATGGCGAATATTTTGCGGTAACCGGGCACACGCTGCGCGGGGCTTTTCGTGATTTCTGGTATACCCATGGAGGAGTGGAACGGTTTGGCTACCCGCTCACGGAAGAAATCATTGAGCCAGCCCCTGGCAATCGCCAGCCGCTTGTTGTGCAATATTTTGACCGCGCCCGGTTTGAGCTGGCACCCGCTCACGGATCTGCCTACCCGGTGCAACTTTCCAATATTGGGCAGGCTTCATTGGCACGCCAGGGAGTTGACTGGACAACATTGCCAAAAGCAACCGATGTGACAACCGAAACGCTCTTTTTCGCCGAGACCGGACACAAGATTGAAGCACCATTCCGCGGTATATGGGAACATTTCGGCGGGGTTCCATTGATGGGCTATCCGCTTTCCGAAGCATTTGAAACGATTGACCCGAACCGACAACGACCATGCATCATGCAATACTTTGAGCGAGCACGATTGGAATACTATCCTGCGTATGAGGGCAAACCGTCCGAGATGGTGTTTGGTATGCTTGGGCGTGAACTCTATACGAGCTGGGGAGCGATGCCGTGAAATACCCGGTGATACTGCTGCTGGCGATATGTCTGCTCACAAGCTGGCTGGCCGCCCTCCCACATACGCCAGGCTCCACGCTTGCCCAGAACCAGCCAGTCTCCTGGGAGCGCGGGCATCCTGCCCGCCCCAATGCAAGCGAGCCACCTGCGCTCCCAGGTTTTTTGACCAGGACAGGCGACTTTGACATGACCATCCCAGTCTCCCCGCATCCCCAGAGCGCACCGCCAGCGCAGCAATGGGTGGACAAAGGGACACCCTTTGGGATTGAAGCATCACTTGGCAACCGTGTGCGGTCAGATGAAATGGATGAAGCGGTCGCGCTTATGCGGGAAGCGGGGGTGCAATGGCAGCGTGAGGAGATTTTCTGGGACCGCGTGCAGCAACAACCTGATGGACCGTTTACCTGGACGGGGGATAGGAGCGGTCTCTACAACTATGACCTTGCGATTGAAGTCCAGGTCTCCGCAGGTATTCAGGTTTTGGGATTGCTGGACTACAACCCGGCCTGGTTCAAGAGCCAGAATCCCCCCCTCGACGCCTGGATTGATGACTGGGGTGATTTTGTCTATACGACGGTCGCTCGCTATGGTCACGACCGCGGCTGGATTAAACACTGGGAACTCTGGAATGAGCCAAATGTTGCCGAATCCGGCTATGAGTCGGGCCTGTATGACGCCAGTCACTTTGCACGTATTCTGGAAGTCGGACGGGCGGCCGCAAAAGCGGCTGACCCGGACGCGCAGATTGTGATGGGCGGGGTCGCCGGTATTCTCGAACGTCCAGAACCCTTTAACTATGACTGGCTGGACTATCTGGAGCAGGTCGGGCAGGCGGGGGGCTGGCAGCATGTCGATGTCCTGGCAATTCATTTCTATCAGCCAGAAGCTCCGGAAAACCCCATCCAACGCTATGATCGCTGGTCGAACTTGCGCGGCGAGCTGCAATTTTTAGAGCCATTGATGGAACGCTATGGCTACAAGCCAGTCTGGATTACCGAGCTTGGCTGGTCTACGAGCAACAGTTGGCCGGGCGTGAGCCTGGATGACCAGGCATTTTACCTGGTGCGAGCCTACATCCTGGCACTGGTCCATCCGGCAATTGAAAAAATCTTCTGGTATGATTTTCGTAATGACACCTGGCCGACTGCGCCCTATGAATATCCTGCGTACCAGCAGAACGAAGTCAACTTTCACTTCGGCCTGCTGCGCCGCAGCTATCCACTCAATCCGGTGGCTGCAGACCTGCGCAAACCGGCCTTCCTCGCCTTTCGCACCATGACTAGTATGCTCAGTGGTCTGAGCATTCACGAGGTTCGCGAGGAAGGCTACAACGGCCGCTACTGGTATAAGTTTCGCGGGATGGGCCGCCGGGTTGATGTACTCTGGCGCACCACCAGCGAATCGCCGGCAATCACTATCGCGTGCGGCTGTCGGGAGGCCCTGGTGCGTCGCTGGAATGGGGAAGTGCGCGGGCTGGTTTTGAGCAATGATGGGATGATCAACGTGCAACTGGACTCGGTTGGTGCGCCATTTTATATTGAATATGATCCGCCATCCGCGCCAGATGGCGAATATTTCAGCACAACGCACCATGCTCTCCGTAGCACTTTCCGCCAGTTCTGGCATGCGCATGCGGGATTGACCCGCTTTGGCTACCCGCTCACCGAAGAACTTATCGAGCCAGTGCCCGGCAGTGGGCTACCACAAATCGTGCAATACTTTGAACGCGCCCGACTTGAGTATAGGCCCCACAATCCGGCCATGGGAGTGCAGATAGCACGATTGGGCGAACAGGCACTTGCCCAACAGGGTATAGACTGGCATACGCTCCCCAGGGTTGCGACAGATGACGCGGACTGCCTGTCGTTTACAACAACCGGACACACTCTCTGCCCACCCTTCCGCGCAGCATGGGAGCGGCATGGTGGTCTGGAATTTGCCGGCTATCCGCTGACAGAGCCATTTGAAGTCCAGCCACCTGACGGGGCTGCTCCATACCTTGTCCAATACTTTGAACGGGTGCGGATGGAAGCACATGCACAGGAGGGTGGAAGCAGTATGATACAATTTGGGTTACTGGTGCGTGAGTTGTTTGTCTATCAAGGACAGCTTGAGAAGTGAAACGCTCGATCTATTTGAGGATATGATATGGAACAAAAATCCAGGGCATTGATAAGCTATGCCCGCGCTGATGACCAGAACCATAATGCTTTTTTTTCACGTTTCCGTGAGCGGCTGAGCAGCGAGGTGCGGGCTCAGACGGGTAAGGATTTTCAGATTTTTCAAGATACGGAGGATATCCGCTGGGGGCAATACTTTCAAGAACGCGTTGAAGACACTATCCAGGCGTTGACCTTTTTTATTCCGATTATCACACCGAACTTTTTTAAAAGTGAATATTGCCGCGATGAGCTCCGCCGGTTTTTGCGGCGTGAGGAGGCTCTCCAGCGTATAGACCTTATTTTGCCAGTGTATTACATTGATAGCGAACTGCTTGAAGACCGTTCCCAGACAACCTCGGACGTGCTGGCCCAGACGATTGCCATGCGCGAGCGGCTCGACTGGCGCAACCAGAGTGTTGACACGCTGAATTCCATTGAAGCGCAGCAGATGCTCGAACGCATGGCGACCCAGATACATCAGGCTATCCAGGATGTCAGCAAGCCGGTGGTACCGGTCTCCGTCATGGCAGACGCCCAAGAAACGATTTCCGAACAACCGGCGATGCCGGATATTGCGCCAGCACCCACGACGGCCCCCACTGCCTCATCCCCGCCCGCGATTGCCCGCCGCCACGACCAGCTTCATCTGCAAGGTATTTTGCAGCAGAATGCCGGCACGGTTATTCATAGCGTGGCGTTTAGCCGTGATGGACGGTTCCTGGTGCTTGGCGGGCGCGATCATGCGGTGCAGATATGGGACCTGGTGACAGCGGAAGAGATTCAACGGTTTGAAGGCCACACAAGCTATGTCACAAGCGTCGCGTTCAATCCGAATGGTCGTATGGTGGCCTCGGGCAGCCGCGACAAGACCATTCGGTTCTGGCAGATTGATGGTGAGCGCGAAGGACGTATCCTGCAAGGACATAATAGCCGCGTAACCAATTTGAGCTTCAGTCCAGATGGCACGTTGCTGGCGTCGTGTGGCGAAGATAAGAGTGTCCGTTTGTGGGATGTTTCCTCTGGCAAGCAATTGCGGCGGATGGAAGGACATACGCGTCTGGTTTCTGGCGTGGCGTTTACTATTGATGGGACGATGATGGCCTCCTGTGGCGAAGACCGCACGGCACGCGTCTGGGAGGTTCGCACCGGGCGGGAAATCTTGCGCCTGGACCGCCACAAAGACCATGTACGTGGTGTGGCCTTCAGCCCCGATAATGTGCTGCTGGCAACGGCCAGCGAGGACAAGACCGTGTACCTCTGGGATATTGCCAGCGGACGGGTGGTACGGCGGCTGGAACATTTCAGCCACGGGATGGAGAGCGTGGCCTTCAGCCCGGATGGAAGCCTGGTTGCCTGCGGAGGCCGCGATAAGACCGTCTGGTTTTATGAGATGACGCCGGAGCCAGATATGACCGCCGAGAGCAAGTGGGGCGATAATATGCTGCTGGCCGCCTGGGAAATGGGCGAAACCCGCGAGATTATCCAGTTGAAGGGCGCGAAAGACTACATTCGGAGTCTGGTCTTTAGCTCCGATGGGTTTCTGTTGGCACTGGTGACAGATAGCTATACCGTGCGGCTGTGTGGCATGGGCATGCCTGAATATCGCTGGGAGAACCTGGAGCATACCTGGCACGAGCTGTATCAACGGCGTCTCCAGCGACGCCACTCGATGGGTCGTTGCGAAGAGTGCGGGGCGCGATTGACGTTCTGGGAGCGGTTGTCACGCGTGCGCTTGTGCAAAGATTGCCGCTAACACCAGTGCCGTGCGCATATAGTTGAAAACCGCAGAGGTGTAGAGACGTAACTGTTCACATTTGCAGGAAACCAGAGGTAGCGCAGGCAATGGATGCTCTTCGTGGTGTTCGTGGTATTCGTGGTTCTAGCCCTGTCCGAACCTTTGCGTCTTTGCGCGAGGCCCTTCTCCCACTTCTGAACAAGTTACGTAGAGACGCAGAGGTGCAGAGAAGAAAACAGAGCAATCCGTGTGCATCTGTGTTCATCTGTGGGTAGCACCATTATACGAACCTGATAAGCGCGACACAGCGTGGTGAACCATGTCCAACTATGCCATCCCACAACTACGGTCAATCCTGACCGAGAGCTACAATGATGAGGAGCCTGGGTTTCTCTGCTTCGATTATTTCCGCGTGGTCTATCGCCAGTTCACCAACGGATGGACATATGGGCAGATTCCGCGGTTACAAACCGCGGCTACGATTTTCGGCGTGGTAGAAGTCATTATCCGAATTCGGTATGAATACCCCCATTGAGGAGGTATCACTCATCCCCATGCCAACTGCACTGCATGTTTTAGCCCAATGCATAGGCAATGCCGCTCTGAAAGCTACTCCTGGTCACGATACTACTCACATCGGCACCCAGACGCACGAGGTTCTGGACTATGTGCGGTTGAATGCCGGTGAGCACGACCTCTGCCCCAAGCATCCCCAACGCCTGTGAAGCCTGTACAATCGCCTCAGCTAACGGCATATCTACACCCGTCACGCCCGTCACATCCACAATCACAACATTGGCATGATGCGTCGCGATGCCATCCAGCAACATCTCCGTTATCTGTTGTGCGCGGTTGCCATCTATAGTACCAACCAGTGGCATCGCCAGCACATTGTGTTCGAGGGGCAACAGTGGGATAGAAAGTTCGCGCAGGGTGTCACGCTGGTCAGAGATAACCTGCTCTTGCAAGGAGACAAACTCTGCTTCGTCGTGTTTCAGGTCGGTGATATTGGTCGCGATAACACCAATGGCGTATATATCACCTTGCTCATCATAGAGCGGAAACTTGATTGAGAGAAACGTTTCTGTGGTTGTTTCGTCTAACTGGACGGTCTCCTCACATTCAACGATTTTGCCACTGGCAAACACATACTGCTCGCTTGCACTCCAGCTTGCAGAAACTTCCGGCGGATATAATTCATCATCTGTTTTGCCCACAACCTCTGACGGATCCAACCCAACAAACGAGGTCGAATATTTATTGGCAAGAATATACTTGCCATCACATGCTTTTGCAAAGATAGCCGAAGGTGAGTTATCCAGAATACGCTGGATAAGCCGGGTATGTCGCTGCTGTTCCTCGTAGAGAGTTTGCAACTGCTCATTAAGAGACCCTACTTCACGCTGCATACGCACCTGCTCGGTGATATCGAGCGCAATATGCAAAATACCCGCAACCTCGCCCTGGCGGCTGCAAAATGGCTGGTAGATCAGATGAAACCAGACATCTTCGAGCTGGCCCGTCTGGTGCCAATCAATGGTGGCCTTTGATTCGTGAATATGGAAAGATTCCCCGCTGAGATATATGCGGTCAAACAGTTCAAAAAAACCCTGGTCTTCCGCTTCGGGCCAAACCTCGCGTAGCGATTTCCCAATGACCTCGCGGTGGTTGACCATAGCCATATAGTGTTCATTTGCCAATTCGTAGATATGCTCTGGACCACGAAAAACACACACCGGCAACGGCATCTGGATCAATAGATTGGTCGCTTCTTCGGACAAAAGTTCACTACTGCTAATCATGAACCTTTTTCCCTTTCAAGTCGTTCGTTTGAGAGGATTTATTATACTATAACACGTTTTAGTTACGATTAGGCTTCCTGCTTGCCCGAATCTGCCGTTGCTTCCCGTTCGCGCCGCTCGCGCTGCTCCAGCGTGCGCAGCCGTTCATACAGCAGCGCGACGTGTTGCAGCAGATGGCCGACCGCCTGTTCTGCCGTCATGTCCTCTTGCTTCCAGCGGGTCAGCAATTGCTCAATCGAAGAGGTATTCATAAGGTTTGCTCCTTGCGAAAACAGGTCTATCTGGTACAATCAATGGGTACAAACAACAGTGTTGTGCTTTGCACAGCATTTTTCCGTTCCCTGCACTGGTGGCCGCCAGTGCGGGGCAAAGGGATGAGTGGGTAGCTCACATGTGGAGAGATTTTCCGAGGGCAAAAACCCCGTTGGGAATCGTAGCCGCGGTTTGTAACCGCGGAATCTGCCCGTCTATCCGTTTCTTTCGCGGC
>CAYFVX010000034.1:0-12052 GCA_964346425.1 uncultured Chloroflexaceae bacterium
TGCTTCCACGCATGGCTTCCGTCATCAGCCGAAACCATGATTCCATAATCTGCGGACCCATCATACATCTCCTCAAAATTCCAGGTGGAACAGGCAATCTGACAACCCTTCTTCCTTCCAGTCAGGCGAGAAGCCCGTCCCACTTGTAAAGACCTCAGCGGCTACCGCAATTGATTGCAATTGCATCCTATCGACGATTTGCTGTTTCCGGTCTCTCGTCTCCGGTTCACCTTGCGTTATCCCCGTGCCTTGAGCCAGTCAGCAATCGTTGGCGCAAGCCCCTCCTGCGCTTTGCGGCTCACATACATGCCGATGTGACCCACCGGGAAGGGACTCTCGGTATAATCCTTGCTGCCAACATACTTCTGCAATGCTTTGGATGAAGGCGGCGGTACGAGATGGTCCTTCTCCGCATACACATTCAGCACCGGCATCTTGACGTTTGCCAGATTAACCTGGTCCTCACCAATCACCACCTCGCCCTTGATCAGCTTGTTTTCCTGGAAGAAATCCCCCACAAACTGCACATAGGCTTCGCCGGCCAGATCAGGACTATCAAAAATCCACTCTTCCATACGCAAGAAATTCAGCAATTGTGTTTCATTCTCGGCAATATCAATCATGTCAACATATTTCTGGATCATGAGCGCAAATGGCTGCAACATCAAGAACCCGAAATTCATCAAGTCGCCAGAAATATTGCCGGTTGCCTTGACCATATCCTCTGCGCTTAGATTCTCGCCCCACAGATTGATAAGCCCTGGCTGCTTGCCAACGGCATGAAAATCAACAGGAGCGACCATAACCACCAGATTCTTTACCTTCTCCGTATGGATAGAAGAATAGCAGAGACTCATCGAACCGCCCTGGCAAATACCAAGAATATTGATCTGATCAAGCCCATGCTGCTCACGGATAAAGTCCACACAATTATCAACATAGCCATTGATATAGTCATCCAGTGTCAACCAGCGATCAGCTCGCGAGGGGTAGCCCCAATCAATCAAATAGACATCCATGCCAAGATTGACGAGATTGCGAATGAGCGAACGATTTTCCTGCAAATCCGCAACGGCTGGACGGTTGACCAGTGCGTAAACAATCAGCACGGGTATTTTAAACAGTTTATTCTGCTCCACCGTCGGGGTATAGCGATAGAGCGTCAGCTTATCTTCGTGATAGACCGCCTCTTTGGGCGTCGTGCCAACCTGGACATCCTCGTGCGTCAGGTTACTCAACGTCTCAATGCCCTTGATCATCTTATCGTTCAACTCGGCCATCTCACGAGCAGCCGCGTCGGGGGTAATCTGGATAGGCATTACCTGCATCGTCTTACTCCTTTCTCAAGATTAACTGGCAGGGGCTTCAGCCGTTCCTTCGGCTGGCTTTTCGGGTGCTTTCTTCGCTCCTCCTCCTGAAGCCTTCTTGGGAGCGGCCGCCTTCTTAGCATCACCACTCATCGCCTTCTTGAGGGCTTTGACCTCTTTGCGCAACTCATAGACGTTGCGATGGGCTTCATCCATTTCCGAACGGGTGGGGATGTGGCTATACTTGAGCATCTCGTCAACGATCTCCTGTTCCTTGACGCGATAATCCATATAGCTCGACACAAACCTGCCCTGTACTTCCGCATACCGTTCGGATCGGAAGACCTGATCAAAGCTCTTATCGGCGGCTGTCGTCCAGAGGCGAACCAGATCACGCACACTCTCAACTGGCTTGCCCTTTTCTGCCCGATCCATCATCTCGCGCAACACCTGCTCCATCACTCCAGACCAACCATCAATCACAAGCATCTGGTATTCATCCATTGCTTGCCGTGCTTTCACCCATGCCTGATAGCCAGCCGCCATCTTCTTCTCTAGCTCACGGGTAAACCCGACACTCGGCATACCAACAAGCTTCCCAACAGTCTGGTCATACGAATCCCAGAACATTCTGGTCAGATCAATCATCTCGGTACCACCATTCGGGCTCAGCATCGCAGAGCCAAAAATTGACGGTGCCTGTTGCATTGATTTCATCCAGGGGAGCATGGCAGACTGCATGGACTGCATATAGTCCATCCACATAGTCGTCGTACCCTGCGCAGCCTGCATCATTTGAGAGGGATCGAGCATCTGTTTCCGAAATTGCTCCATGTAGTCACTCAAGACCTTCTGCCAATCCTCTCCCGCCTCAAGTTTGGGCATCATAACGCTCCATGCCCGGGTGGTGAGTTCGAGAAAGCGCATCATAGATGCTTGAGAGGCTACAAACTGACGAGAGAGATTCTGGGCTGAGGGGTCACTGCCCGCGCTGATTGCTTCAACCCACTGGCTTGCCATCTTTTGCCACTGGTCATACATGCCCATTCCTGAAAACATGGCACCGGGATTTGAGAAGTTCTGCGCCATCTCATACCAGTTCTCCCACATTTTCTTCTGAGCTTCAGTCCAGACCTTCATCGTCGAATCAGCCTGTTCGCTCCAGGTCATCGCCTATCCTCCTCTTCCTAGTATCAGTACTAACATAATATTCCTAAACAGACGATAAACGGGTCACCATTGACAATATTGGGGGAGCGATGCGCTTATGCGTTGTCGTTGATATTCTCGCTTCTGCCCGACCATGCCAACCACTGGTACAGTAGATGTCAACATCCCCTGGACAAGGGAGATGCAATCAAGCACGGACAAAACGAGAAAAGGGCATAACTCAGGATATTATGGGGAACATTGTCACCAGCGGTTGAACTGGAATATCTATAAGCATACTATCCGAATTATACCCCGGAGATATACAAATAACAACCCGTTTGTATGATTTGGTTCCAACTCACCTACATCAGACGCGCATAAAACCGCCATTGACCGCAATAACCTGACCGGTGATGAAAGCGGATTCATCGGACGCCAGGAACAGGTAGGTATTGGCAATATCCTGCGGATCGCCCAGTCGGCGCAGCGGGGTTTTCTGTTTAATGTCGTCCAGAACCTTCTCCGGTACTGTTTCCATCATCGGGGTCATCGTAAAGCCCGGAGCAACGGCATTCGCCCGCACACCTTTAGGCCCAAGTTCAACAGACCAGGTGTAGGTCATCGCAATGACACCACCTTTGGTCGCCGCATAGTTGCTCTGTCCAAAGTTTCCATACAACCCGACAATCGAACTGGCATTCATAATGGAGCCACTACCCTGCTCAACCATAATACTTGCTACGGCTTTTCCACAGAGCCAGACACCTTTGAGATTGACATTGATAACGGCATCCCATTGTTCTTCAGACATTTTCTGCAGGCGAGCATCTTTGGTAATCCCGGCATTGTTGACCAATGCATCAATGCGTCCCCCGCCCCAATCCTTCGTAGCAGCGACCATTGCATCAACCGATTCAGCATTGGCAACATTCACCGATACCGCCAGGGCCTGTCCGCCTGCTGCTTGAATCTCTTCAACGACTTTTCCGCACGACTCTTCATTCAGATCTGCAACAACCACCTTCGCACCTTCGCGAGCAAACGTGAGAGCCGTCTGTCGACCAATACCCTGTCCACCGCCGGTTACAATGGCAACCTTGTCCTGTAATCTCATACAATTAGCTCCTTTGCTGTTTCACAATATGACCTAAACCTATCTGTATGCACCATTCCTTCTGGAATGTGCCGGCACCTATTATAGCAGCAAATTCACGCAAGGACTGAATTTACCAATCACATGCGCATAAACCCACCACTTACCTCGATAACTTGCCCTGTGATAAAACTAGATTCATCTGAGGCAAGAAAGAGATAGACATTGGCAATATCCTGGGGTTTGCCCAGACGACGTAGTGGCGTTGTCGCCTTCAAATGGTCCTCTACTCGCTTGAGCAACCGCTCAGTCATAGGCGTCACAATAAAACCGGGCGCGATCGCGTTGACCCGAATACCTTTCGAGCCAAGTTCAACTGCCCAGGTTTTAGTCATCGCAATAACGCCACCTTTCGACGCGGAATAGTTGCTCTGGCCGCCATTGCCATACACACCGACAATCGAACTGGCATTGATTATCGAACCACCACCCTGCTCGATCATCACCGGTGCTACCGCCCGGCCACAGAGCCAGACCCCTTTGAGATTGACATCAATAACCGCGTCCCACTGTTCTTCTTTCATTTTTCGCAGGGTTGCATCTTTGATAATACCAGCATTGTTAATCAGTGCATCAATGCGTCCACCGCCCCATTTTTGCGTTGCGGCAACCATTGCTTCCACTGACTCTGCCTCTGCGACGTTCACATGCACTGCCAGAGCATCACCGCTCCCAGCCTGTTTGATTTCTTCAACAACAAGGCCGGCCGCTTCTTCATTCATATCGGCAACCACAACTTTAGCACCCTCACGCGCAAAAGTCAGTGCTGTCTCGCGACCGATTCCCTGTCCTCCACCAGTTACGATGGCTATTTTGTCCTGCAACCGCATCCTGTGGCAATCCTTCATTGTATTCAAAACACTATCACACGGAGCCGGATATGCTCCTTTTGCTATCTCCCTGCCTATAGTAACACAGCTTTGCCAATTGTCTGCACACCCTGGCAAACCAGACAGGCAAACGCATGGCTATTTCTCGCTATCAGAAGCTTCCTCAGAACTATCCTGATCGGCTGTTTTCTTCGTGGTTTTGCGTGAGGTTGTTCCAGTTCGGCGTGTGCGCGATTTCGTCGTAGACCCGGAGGCCGTCTGGAGTTTGGTTTGCAGTGTTTCAAGTGCCTGGAGAACCTGACCGGTTTTTTCATCCAGCGTTTGCATCCGCGACTCAAGTTGCACCAGTTCGGGTTGCTCATCATCCTCAGATTCAGGCGTTTGCGCAGATTGTTCTTGCAACAGCGCAAAAATCTGCCTCGTCATCGTATCCAGTGCTTCCATACGTGATTCAAGCTGCGCAATCCTCTCGCTCTGACTATTGACCGATTCCCTGGAATGCGCGAATTGCTCCTGCACCATCTGCGAAAGCTGATCAGTCCTGGTTTCCAACCCCCGATTCTGCTCCTCCAATCGGCTGGTTTCCCCCTGATACTGGTTGGTAAGTTCTGAAACTTGCGTGCTCTGCCCTTCAAGGATTTGCGACATCTGAGCGGTTCTGGTTTCAAGGGTTTGCACCAGTGATTCGACCTGCGCCATGCTCCCCTTATAGTCACCGGCCAGTGCGTCAACCCGTGCCTGTTGCTCCTGCAACAACTGGGCAATCTGTTGCGAAATCTGTTCAGTTTGCGCCTCAATCGCCTTCGCCTGCGGCTCCACCTGCACACCCTCACTCTGCCCAACTTGCTCAGCTATTTTCGCTAACTGCTCGTGCATCTGCTGCACCATCTGGTCAACCTTCTCATCGAGGGACCTGGTGTGCGATTCCATCTGCTCAATGCCCGCATTCTGCTCACTGCTGAGCGTCATAACCTGGGAAGTCTGCCCCTGAAACGCCTGCAACAACTGGTCGAGTTGCCCATAAATACCATTGAGGCGCATTTCAGAGGTTGCCAGACGTTGTTCTAGCCGGGCCACTTCTTCCCGTGAGGGCATATTCATATTGGAGAGCCAGAAAGCCATATATTGGTCAACAATTTTTCGGAGAGGAGCAGAAGTGGTAAGATAATTGTCGAGGAAACTTCGCATTGCCTGTGCATAAACTTCGGTATTGACGAGCGTTGCCATACCTTGCGCCCATGCTTCCATGTTTGCTTCCTGAAATGAGCGCCAGATGGCAATGGGGCTCATGACATCGGGATCGCTTTTCTCGGTCATACTGTAGCATCTCCCTTTTTACTAGTCGCTTAACCTGGTTCCATCAGGATAACCTATTATATCATGTGCAGGCAAACCACTGGTAAATAATACGGAACAAATGGGGAAGGAAAGAAAACATGGAGACGAGACAACCAGCAAACCAACCAGCCCCGGCTTACGATGTCGTAGGACTGGGCATCGCTTCATGGGATTTGATAGGGGTAGCATCCCGTGAGCCGCTGATGGGCGCAAAACAACCCCTCGCACAATGGACAGAAGCCAGCGGCGGCCCGGTCGCCACCGCTCTCGTAACTCTTGCCCGCCTGGGAATGCGCACCGCTATGATTACCGCTGTAGGCAACGATGGTTATGGACCACGCATTCGTGCCGACCTGGAACACGAAGGAATAGATAGCCGTGCCGTTGTTACCCGACAGGGACAATCACACGTTGCCTTTGCGCTCGTAGAGCCTGACCACGGACGCCGCACCGTCTGGTGGCACAACGACCGTGCCGTCCTGGATGATGTGCCCCTTGACTTCAACCTGCTGACCTCTGCACGTATCCTGCACCTCGACACACATCTGCCAGACGTTGCGCTTATTGCTGCCCGCCAGATGCGTGCGAGCGGCGGACGAGTGATGATAGATGCCGAACGATATAAAGAAAGCACCGCTGCCCTGCTTCCATACTGTGATGCCATCATTGTCTCAGAACGATTTGGGCGAGAAGCAACCGGCCTGGACAGCCCCGCACAGTCAGCACGGGCATTGTACGAGCAATATCAGACTCTGATAGTCGTCACCGCCGGCGAACAGGGAAGCTGGTGTATCAACCACAACGATGCTTTTCATACTCCCGCCTTTGTCGTGAACGTTGTAGACACCACCGGGGCCGGCGACGTCTTTCACGGAGCTTTTCTCTACGGCTTGCTGCAAAACTGGCAACTACAAACCATAGCTCGCTTTGCCAGCGCAACCGCCGCATTGAAATGCCGCAGCACGGGTGGACGGGCTGGTATTCCCTCGCTGGCCGAAATCCAGGAACTCCTGGCAGCAAACGCGTGACTAGCGACAACGGACGGCAGACCGGCGACAATAGGACTCTGTTGGTAAAGTCCGGGTAGGGCCTCGCGCAAAGGCGCAAAGCCGCAAAGGTCCGGACAGGAGATGGGGTTTCCCAACAGAGTCCAATAGTATGGGAGACGAACGCCTAGAAAAACAGACTGCCGTCTCCCCTCACGGTCCACCGTCCACCACTCATTGTCTTCCCTTAGAACGCAATCTTGCGCCAGCGCATGGCGATACTCTCCAACACCCCCACCGACATCAGCATCACAACGGTAAAACTCCCGCCGTAAGAAACAAACGGCAACGGAATACCCGTAACAGGCAAAATACTCAGCGTGACCCCGACGTTCACAATGACGTGCGCCAGAATCATGCCAAAAACACCGATGGCAATGAACTGCCCAAAAAGATCGCGGGCCCGCTGTGCCACTGCAAGTGTCAACCAGAGAAATAACGCATGGAGCGTAAGCATCACCACCCCGCCCACAAACCCCATCTCCTCACCAATCACCGCAAAAATAAAATCGGAGTACTGCACGGGAATGTAATTCCCCTGGCTCAACAAACCACGGGTTAAGCCCGTCCCAAACCACCCTCCAGACCCGATAGCATTCAAAGCCTGGATAATATTGTAGGCTTCATTGGGATCGACCTGCGAAGGATCAACAAAAAGCCAGTAGAAGGTCAAAAGACGGGCATGTTGCTCCTCGCTCAATACATACTCCCACCCGATTAGCACTATCGGCAGAGCCAGCGCAAAAATCAGCGCAAGCTGTTGCCAGCGAATGCCGGCCGTCCAGGCCATAGCGACCCAGATAACGCCAAAAATAAGCGCAGTACCGAAATCGGGTTGCATCAACACCAACCCCATAGGCACCGCCATAATAACCAGACCACCACTTTGCACCAGCCAGCTATCGCGTTGGTCAGCAAAATGCGAAAAATACGCAGCCAGCGCAATGATCACCAGAAACTTTGACAACTCCGATGGCTGTACTGTGCGCGTCCCAAGCGCAATCCAACTCTGCGCCCCGCTGGTTATCTTCCCAACTACCAGCACAAACAACAACACACCCACGGTGACAACATAAAAGGGGATAGCAAAGCCTGATAACAGACGATAATCGAATATCGTCATCACCCCCATCACCACCAGACCAATCAGAATATTTATAATATGGCGCGGAAACAGCACACTCAAAGGAGTACCATCCGCTCGCATCGCATTCAGGGTGGCACTATAGACGCTGAGTAAACTCATGCTCAACAAAACAATCACACACCCGAAAAGAAAAAAATTGAAATCTCGCCAGTGTCGTCCTTCCACAATGATTCCCTCGTTATTACAGCCAGTAAAACTTGACGCTATCGCCTATAGTGGTATCATATATCAGTATCATACCAATAGCTGTCCATTCTTGGCAAGATCAGGTGAAAGAGTAGGAGCAAGGAGTATGCAGGGTAGTGTCTGCCCGATATCCTGAAAGTTACGTGGGCGGCAGGAAAGCCCGGTACAAGCAAAAAATGAGGAAGTATAAGGAGAGAATATGGTTCTGACAAGAAGGTTTGGAATAATCTCGAGCCTTATTGTGATGGTGTTGTTCGTCGGGCTTTTAGCCACACCTGCGACGACAACCCAGGCACAGGGTGCATCTATTTCTATGACACCCGACACCGTTCCACAAGATTCCACTGTTACGATGGAAATTAGCGGATTTCGTCCCAATGAAACTGTCACCCTGTGGCAAACCTTCCCTGACTGGTCTGTTGAGGACCACGGTAATTTCGAGGTAGATGAAGAGGGAAGTGTTACTCTTTCCTGGTACGTGGACTCTACGTACCCCACAGGAACCCACTACATGAGCGTCCGTGGAAACACCAGTCGCCGCATTGCAGCGACGGAGTTTGAGATTACTCTGGGTGAGGGTATGGCGAGCAATCTCTCAATGAGTGTCAGCACGACTACCGACAGCCAGGGAAGTACATTCAGGTTCAGTGCAGTAGGTTTTGGTTCACGCGAAGAAGTATCGGTATGGTTGCGCACCCCCAGAGATGAAACAGTCGATCTGGAACAGGTCATGTCAAGCCGTGAAGGAACGTTCGACTACGAATTGTTCCTGGGTGGCGACAAAGCCGAGGGGACTTATCATCTGACTGCCTATGGCAACAAAACGCAAAATGTTGCCATTGCATCATTTGAACTGGTTCGTGGCGATATGTTGCAGGCAGCTGCAGCTCCCTCGCTTTCAACCTATCCAAGAAACTCTATTGAAAAAGGAAGCATGATCGTTGTTGAAGGGCAAAACTTCGGATCAAGCGAAGATATCGCTGCATGGATTACCTTGCCCGATGCACGAGTCGTTGCCCTCTTCGAAACCGACACCGAAAACGATGGCTTTTTTGTCGTTGAAGTACCTCTGCCACCTGAAGTGACAACAGGAACCCACTACATTACTGCATATGGCAAATCGAGTGGGCTGCGTTCCATAACGTCCATAGAAGTGCTTCCAAACGAATAACTAATCGTTTCGTTCGATGCCTGACAGAATCAGGTTGGACAGCAGACGGGCAGTTTTCTTATAGAAAGAAAACTGCCCGTTTTTTCAGCCTTTCACACTTGACGATTCTGCTTGTAATGGTATATTATAGAGCGCGTGCTGTCTGGCATCCCATTTTTTTCTATTTCCATTGGAAAGGGTAACAGTTTGGTGTTCATCCACTTTTCTGCTCATGAGAAAGCATGAACACATCATTACAAGCGAAGGAGTTGAGAAGCTATGAGAATTACCAGAGGGTCTACTTTCGTTGCAAGCCTCATTACGATCACGCTACTTATCGGTCTCTTTGCCATTCCAGCACCAACCAGTGCGCAGGAACAGGCACAGTTGATGATTATTCCATCACAGGCTCCCCAGGGGCCAGACTCTGAGGTATCCCTGCAACTTTCAGGATTCATGTCAAATGAGCCGGTTACTATCTGGCAGACATTCCCTGACTACACTGTGCAGCCCATTGGCACTTACGGGGTCAGCAGCGCAGGTGTTCTGCGCAAGGATGTTGCTATTGATGGAAGCATCCCGGTCGGACAGCACCACTTCACCGCACGTGGTAACTACAGCGGGATGATGGTCATCGTCCCCTTTGAAGTGCTGCCTCCCGTCGTTCAGGTCAGCGATGGTGTTTCTATTGAGGTAACGCATGGTGTTGGACAGGCCACGTTTGCTGGCTATGGCTACACACCACGTGAAACCATTGCTATATGGTTGACCCGCCCGAATGGAACCGTTGAGTATATTTCACAGCGCACGGCAAGTTCCGAAGGAAGCTGGGGCACGTCTGTCAGCTTTGATGAAAAAGACCCGGTTGGGCAGTATTACATTACTGGCTATGGAGTGGAAAGTGAGCGAACAGGTGTTGCTTCTTTCATCGTGACCGGTGGAGATGCGACCTCAGCAGCCGGTGCGGCTATGCTGGAAGCTACTCCTGCACAGACTCGACAACTTGACACCGTTCAGTTGAGCGGCAGCGGCTTCGTGCCAGGTGAAATTGTGAGTATTTGGATTACAATGTCGGACGGAACGGTATGGAGTTCCGGTAAAGTTATTGCACTGGATGGCACGTTTACCCGTGCCGGCTATCTGCCTGCTCTGATCCCCGAAAATGGTGCTCCCATTGGGACGACCACCTTCACTGCATATGGACACACGAGCAAGCTGGTAGCAACAGCATCGATTGAGTTGTACGCCGGTAGCGGTTTCTAAAAAGTTTTTGACAACGCTGGACAGCAATGTATCAACCCTCTTGTGTTTCTTGCAAGGGGGTTGATACGCTTCAACTCCCTCAAAGCACACCACGCCGGTGTAGCCGAAGACTGGAAAGCATAAGTGCGTAGTTATGGCTCCCAACACCAGCCTGACAGAGCTATACTCTCTCCTGCAGCAACACTTTGGCATTCTCTATGGAGCAGCCAGCCCGACCCCCTGGTGGCCCATCTTTGGCAACCACGACGAAGCTCCCTTTGAGATGTTGCTGGCATCCTTGCTCGTTCAGCAGACGCGCTGGGAAGCTGTCGAAACCGCCATCCTGCACCTGCGCGATGCCGAATTGCTTGCACCTGACACCCTGGCGCAGCAACAACCGGAAGACCTCATTTCCCTCATCCGCCCGGTCGCCTTCTACAACCAGAAGGCGCGCGGTATTGTTGCCATCAGCAACTATCTTTGCAATCACTACCAGTGCAGCACGGCATCCATGCTCAACCAGCCGCTTGCACCCCTGCGTCAGGAGCTGCTGGCACTCCCACGTATCGGGCCAGAAACGGCAGATGTTATTCTGCTCTATGCCGGCAAACACCCGGTCTTTGTGATAGACGATTATACGCGGCGGCTTCTGGCCCGCGTGCAGCCAGCCCTGACCACCGAGGAACACGATACTATTGATTGGGCACGAGAACGCTACCTGCATGTACAACAGCGCATCACCCGCGAACTCACCTTTCAGTTCCATCTAGGAACCCCGGAGAACCAGGTCTACACTACGCAGCACCTCTATGCAAACTACCACGCCCTGATCAATGAGCAATGTGTGCGCTACTGTCAGGCCCGCAAACCGCGCTGCGATGGGCCACCCGCCCGCCGCATCTATAGCCGCCAGCGTGCCCGCGAATCCTACCTGCACCGCCACGACGGATGCCCGCTGCGCGACATCTGCTCCTCCTATCACAGCTCATCCAACGGCGCATAGCGAGGGGTTGCCGCATCCAACACCGTGCGCTCAGCCGGCAGCCAGTCCGCCCCCTCCGGCACCCCCTGCTGCTGGTGCCGCAGCAACAGCGCAAACTGTTCCATAACCCGGCTGAAAAACGCGAGCCGTGCAGTCGGCGTTGCCACTTCAGCCTGGGGTTGCCAGACATTGTCCCAGCCGGTCGCACGTTCCCGCAAACGGTGCAGCAGCGTAGCCCGCTCCTCTGGCGTAAGTGCGAGCAACTCCACCAACCGCTCTGGCTGCCAGCGCAGATATAGCCCTGCCTGCAACAATGCCCCTCCCCTGCGCCGCACCTGGGCAAAACCCACCAGCTTGTGCTCATTGACGAGCACCTCATAGGGCGAAAAGCCACCAAAGCAGACCCGCCGCGTCAACGGATCGAGCGCGTGCGTATCCGCCCGTGCCTCTTCTATTTCCAATACCCGTACCTTTGCCACTTCCGCCGCAGCCGGTGCCAATGCTTGCAGCAGTGCCACC
>CAYFVX010000035.1:0-9252 GCA_964346425.1 uncultured Chloroflexaceae bacterium
CTGTGTTCATCTGTGTTCATCTGTGTTCATCTGTGTTCATCTGTGTTCATCTGTGTTCATCTGTGGTAGAAATCATTATTTGAAAGATATTGACGGTCAGCGGTCTATTGCTTCGCCCGCTGCTGTTGAGCAAAAGACGGTGTTGGCAGAAATGACACCGTCACGCTATCACGCCCTGTGTTAAAAGAATGTTGTCAGATCCATGCCTTCGTAGAGGGCGGCGACCTCCTCTTCGTAGCCGTTGAACATGAGAGTATCCCGCCGACCAAGTTCGCCTATTCTGCGTTCGGTTGATTGGGACCAGCGTGGGTGGTCAACATTCGGGTTGACGTTGGCGTAGAAGCCATATTCGTTGGGTGCGGCGGCGGCCCAGAACGTCAGCGGCATCTCTTTGACAAGTTCTATTTTGACGATAGATTTGATGCTTTTGAATCCATATTTCCACGGCACAACCAGGCGTATAGGGGGACCATTTTGTGGCAGAAGCGGTTTGCCATAGATGCCAGTGGCGAGCAGGGTGAGGTCGTGCATGGCTTCGTCCAGGCGCAGTCCTTCCACATAGGGCCAGTCGAATCTGCGGCTGTTCTGGCCGGGCATTTGTTGCGGGTCGAACAGGGTTTCAAAGCGGACATAGGCGGCTTCCTCGGTTGGTTCTACCTCTTCCAGTAATTTTGCGAGCGGAAATCCTATCCAGGGAATGACCATAGACCAGGCTTCTACACAGCGCAACCGATAGACGCGTTCTTCCTGCGGGAATTTATTGATGAGGTCCACCGCGTCGTAGGTCGTCGGGTTGCGGACCAGCCCGCCAACTTCGATGCTCCAGGGGAAGGTTTTGAAGTTTCTGGCAAGTTGTACGGGTTTCTTTTTGTCGGTAGAAAATTCGTAGAAGTTGACGTAGTTGGTAATCTGTTCATAGGTGTTCACCGATTGACCAGGTTCGTCTTGCGTGGCGGTATTGGCCGGCAACGCAATGGTTGGTTGGTTTGCGGTTGCGGTTGAAGCCGGCGCAGCGGAATCGGCGGCGGGGTCAGTGGCAGATTGCTGCAAGCCGCAGGCTGTCAGAGCAAGGGTGCTGGCAAGGGTGGCAGCACTTCGCATGAATTTGCGCCGGGACAGGTAGATGTGTTCTGGGGTGATTTCTGATGGGTCTATCTTGCGCATAGTTCTTTATTCCTCCATTTCGTTTAAATATATTATACTACAGTTTTATTATCTTTTCTGCTTATGTTACAATGCATACTGCTTCCATTTTTCACGTTTTTCTCGCGTTTTGTTTTCTGATAGACAAGTGTCGTGTTATGGTTATTATTCCCGGCTACAAAGTGAGAGAACGGATCCATGAAGGTTCCAGAACGGTTATTTATCGCGGGTATCATGTTGCGAGCAAACGCCCGGTTATTTTGAAATGTCTCAAGCCAGAGCAGGCAGATTCGGCGGCGATTGCGCAGTTGCAACGGGAGTATACGCTGACGCAGCATTTGCATTGCGATGGAGTGGTGCGCTGCTATGGTCTGGAGCAGCATGATGAGTCTGTGGTGCTGGTGCTGGAAGACTTTGGTGGTGTTCCCCTGCATCATCTGAAAACGAGCAAAACACCGCCAGGAGTGGATGTGTTGCAGATTGGGATACAGCTTGCGGAGACATTGGGCTGTTTGCATCGGCAGCATGTTATTCACAAGGATATCAAGCCAGGCAATGTGCTTATTCACCCTGCCACCGGGAAGGTGAAGGTGTCGGATTTGAGTATTGCCGTGTATCAGTTGCCCACGTATCCGTCATTGTCCTCTTCGTCTGCGCAGCAGTTTGCGGGAACACTGGCATATATGTCACCTGAGCAGACCGGGCGGATGCACCGGGCGGTAGATTATCGCACGGATTTTTATTCGCTGGGAGTGACGCTTTATGAGTTGCTGACGGGGTTTTTGCCGTTTGAGGCAAGTGATCCAATGGAGCTTGTGCATGCACATATTGCACGGGAACCCCTGGACCCTGCTGAACGGTATGCGGCTGTTCCGCCGGCCCTTTCTGCAATAATCCTGAAGTTGCTGGCGAAAACGGCGGAGGATCGGTATCAGAGTGCGGCGGGGCTGAAGGCTGATCTGGAGTTTCTTCGCGACCATCTGCCACCCGTACTGGCAAGAGACGGCGGATTGCTCCCGTATCCACCGAAGGAACGGCTGGCGGCAAGTGCAGGTCAAAAGTGGTGGGAAGAAATGGAAGCCCTGAAGGATTTTACACCCGGTGCGCAGGATGTGGCAGATAGTTTGCATCTTTCGCAGCAGCTTTATGGACGAAAGGCTGAAGTTGCGACCTTGCAGGCCGCTTTTGCGCGCGTGCGGCATGGGGCAAAGGAGGCGGTGCTGGTCACCGGCACGGTTGGGATTGGGAAGTCAAAGCTAGTGCGTGAGTTTTCTACGCCGGTGCTGCAGGATGGAGGATATTTTCTAAGTGGCAAGTTTGACCAGTTGCGACATACTATTCCTTATAGCGCGGTTATCCAGGCGTTTCAAGCCCTGGTGGTGCAACGGCTGGCGGCACCAGAGGCTGAGGTTGTTCGCTGGCGAGTAGAGTTGCTGGCTGCACTGGAACCAAATGGGCAGGTTATGAATGAGGTGCTGCCGGAACTGGAACTGGTCATAGGCCCGCAACCAACCGTTCCGGAGTTGACATCTGCCGAGGCGCAAAACCGGTTTATGCTGACGTTTCGCCGCTTTATCCAGGTTTGTGCGCGGCCGGAGCATCCACTGGTGTTGTTCCTGGATGATTTGCAATGGGCAGATGATGCTACGCTTACGCTGCTGGAGTCGCTGCTGCTGGAGCCAGATATTCAGTATTTGCTGATTGTGGGGACGTATCGAGAGAGCGAAGTGAATGAAGAGCATCCACTTGCAAAAATGCTGAATGCGCTGCAGCAGGCAGAAGAGGCGACAGTGCAAATGCTCGCGTTGCAACCGTTGCAGGAGGAACATGTCAGGCAGTTCATTGCGGATAGTTTGCGTTGCCCAGTTGAACGAGTTGCCCCGCTGGCAAATCTGCTGGTGCGCAAAACAGGCGGTAATCCATTTTTTGTGACGCATTTGCTCAAGTCGCTGGTGCAGGATGGTTTGCTCTGGTTTGATGCGGTGCAGCGCGGCTGGCAGTGGGAGCTTGCGGATATTCAGACAGCCGGGATGACCGATGATGTGGTTGAACTGGTGTCTGCAACCATACACAGGCTGGCACCTGAGACCCACCGCGTGCTGGCACTGGCAGCCTGTATTGGCAATCACTTTGATGTGCGGTTGCTTTCGGCGGTGGTTGAACATTTGGAAGAAGAAACGGTCCGGTTGCTGCAACCGGCGTTGCAGGAGGGGCTGATCCTGCCACATGATAACTCCGCGGGCAGCTATACGTTTCTGCACGACCGCGTGCAGCAAGCAGCGTATGCCCTGTTGGATGAGCAGCAACGACAGGCGACGCATGTTCGCATTAGTCAGTTGCTTTTGCAAACCTGCTGTACTACGGAGCAGGATGAACGGCTGTTTGATGTGGTCAATCATTTGCTGGCCGGGCGTGATTTGCTCAATACCCCCACGGAACAAGAAGAGGCAGCAACGTTGCTGCTTAAAGCAGGACGGAAGGCAACGTTTTCGGCAGCATATGAGGCAGCACGGGAGTTTTTTTGCGCTGGTATTGAGTTGCTACCCTCCAATTGCTGGCACGATGCGTATGAGCTGACGCTTGCGCTGTACACCGAGGCGACGGAGACGGCCCTGGTGACGATCCAGTTTGATCAGGCTGAGCAGTTTTCGACGGTTATTCTGGAGCACGCGCAAACATTGCTGGATACGGTGAAAGTCTATGAGACACGCATTCGGTTTGCGAGTGCGCAGGGGCAGTTTCTTTTGCTGGTGGAGCGAGGGCTGTATGTGCTGGAGATGCTGGGTATTACGCTGTCGGATGAGTCACCGCTGATCCAGCATCCTGAACTGACGACTGCGGAAGGGATAGCTGCCCTGCGCGACTTGCCCATTATGGATGATCCCTACCATCTGGCTGCGATGCGCATTTTTATGCTCATTCTGCCCCCAATGTACCATGCACGCCCGGACCTCTTTCCCAGTGCAACGTATACGGTGGTCAACCTCTGCATTTCTTCGGGCAATTCGCCGCTGGCTGCGCTGGCATATAGTTCTTATGGTATGCTGCTTTGTGCGCAAAATGAGATTGAAATGGGGTATCGCTTCGGTCAGGTGGCGTTGGAGATTATGGAGCGGTTGAATCCGCAGGAACTCAAAGCGAAGCGCATCAGTCTGTTTGAGCTGGGTATCCGTCACTGGAAAGAGCATGCCAGGGGAGCCATCCAGCCACTGCTTGAGGGAGTACAGGCGTGCCTGGATGTGGGCGATATTGAACGGGCTGGCTATAATGCGTTGCACTATTGCCGCTTTCTGTTTGCAGTGGGCGAAAGCCTGGAGTTTGTGGCGCAGCAACAGGCGACGTATTTGAGTCTGACCAGGAAGCTCAAACAGGAAGTCAACAGCCAGAACTTGCTGGTCGACAGCCAGGTCGTTTTGAATTTGCTGGCACCCGGCGAAAGCAGTGAGTATCCGGCCTGCCCACTGGCGGAACGCATGCTGGGACCGCTTTTCGATGAGGAGCAGATGCTGCCCGACCTGCTTGCCGCACAGAATACTTCGCTCTTGTTTGCGGTGTATGCCGCGAAAACGTTTCTCTGTTACCTGTTTGAGCAACATGCACAGGCCGTGAAACATGCGCGGCTGGCGGAACAGTATGAAAATGCGGCGCGGCTGACGCATGGGTTTGCGATGTATACGTTCCATTACGCGCTTGCGTTGCTGGCGCAGTATGCCACTATTGCGCCGGAAGAGCAATCATATGTGCTTGATCAGATCGCAATCCGCCAACAACGGCTGGCTCTCTGGACTACCCATGCTCCAATGAACTATCAGCACAAGCATGACCTGGTTGCTGCGGAATATGCGCGGGTGCTTGGCAATGTTGCTGAAGCGATGGAATTGTATGACCACGCGATTGAAGGCGCACACCATCAGGGGTATATTCAGGAAGAGGCACTGGCAAATGAGCTTGCCGCTCGCTTCTATCTGCTGCTGGGACGAGAGCGTATTGCCCACGTCTATTTGCAGGAGGCACATTATCAGTATATGCGCTGGGGGGCGACAGCAAAAGTTCGCCAACTGGAAGAACGGTATGCGCATGTGTTGAGCCAGCAACAGACAGAGTTGCCCGAAATTACCACCACCACTTCGTCACCAGCATCCAGCAAGAGCGGGATGGAACCGCTGGATGTCACGACAGTGGCGAAGGCGGCCCGTGCGCTCTCTAGCGAAATTGTGCTGGATACGCTGTTGGAGACGTTTTTGCATATTGCGATTGAGAATGCCGGGGCGCAGCGCGGGTTTTTGTTGCTGGAAAAGCAGGGAAATCTGGTGCTTGAGGCGCAGGGGCGCGTGGAGCACGATACTATTCTGGTGCATAAGACGATGCCGCTGGAAGCGGAGCAGTATCTTTCGGCGGCAGTTGTCAATTATGTCCGTCGTACTCACGAAGGTATTGTTATGAGCGATGCCAGTGGGGATGAGCGTTTTGCCAGCGATGCGTATATTGGTGAGCATACGCCGAAATCGCTGATCTGTCTCCCCCTGCTCAACCGTGGGAAATTAAACGGTGTGCTCTATCTGGAAAATAATCTGATGGTCGGGGCGTTTACTACCCAGCATTTGACCGTTATGCGTATGCTGGCATCACAGGCGGCTATTTCGCTGGAAAATGCGCGGCTCTATAGCGATATGAAGCAGGAGATTGCGGAACGCCGCCGCGTCGAACAGATTTTGATGCAGCGGATGCGCGTGGCTGCACTGGGCGAAGATGTGGGAGCCGCATTGACCCATAGCCATACGCTGCAAGATATGTTGCAGCGTTGTGTTGAGTCTATCGCCCATCATCTGGATGCGGCGTTTGCGGGTATCTGGATGCTGGACCAGGTGGCCCAGATGCTCACCGTGCAGGCGACGGCAGGTCTCCGCCCGACTCATCTGGCGGAAACGTATCATAGTATCCCGGTCGGAACCTTTAAAATGGGGCAGATTGTGCTGAGCCGCCAGCCCTATCTGACGAATGATGCGCAGCACGACCCGGATATTCAGGCAACAGAGTGGTTCAAGCAGGAACACCTGGTTTCCTATGCCGCCTATCCGCTGATTGTTGAAGATGAGATGATGGGCGTTATGATTATGCTTGCTCGCCACCAGTTGACGGAACTGACGATTGAGGCGCTGGCTTCGACCGCGCACGGTATTGCAATTGCAATGCAGCGTGTGCAGAGTGAAGAAGCTCTGCGCGAGAGCGAGAAGCAATTGCGCTTGCTGTATGAGCAGTTGGAAGATTATAGCCGCAATCTGGAGCAGAAGGTTTCGGAGCGAACCCACGAGATCGAGCGACGCCGCCAGGTGGCCGAACGGGTGCGTGATATTCTCAAGTTCCTCAATTCCAACCGTTCGCTGGATGAAATCCTGGACTATATTGTTGCCGAGGGTGCGCTGTTGATGGAGACGCACAGCGCGGCGATCTACCAGTTTCAGCGTGAGCAGGAGGCATTTGTCTTGCAATCCTCCTGTGGGTTGCCCGCCGCATTTACGCAACATCGTCTCTGTCAGGCGAGCGGGAGTTTTGTGGAACAGGCAGTGCTGAACCGTCAACCGGTTATGTATGCCGATTTAGCCACGGCTGCCAATGAAAACAACCTGGGGCTGGATGCGGACCAGACCGCCCTTTTGTTGCAATACTATCAGACGTTGCTGGCGGTCCCCCTCATCCGCCAGCGTGATTCGGAAGAGTCGGACGAGGCATATGGGGGGATTACGCTCTTTTATCCCAACCAGCGCGATTTTTCGGAGGAGGATATCGGGCTGGCGGTCGCTTTCGCAGACCAGGCAGCCCTGGCGATTGAGAATGCGCGGTTGCGGCAGCAGGTGGAACGGGCGGCCATTATCGAGGAGCGGGCACGGCTGGCGCGTGAGTTGCATGATTCGGTCACGCAGTCGCTCTACAGTTTGACGTTGCTGGCGGAGGGTTGGCGCCGGCTGGCGAATGATGGACGGTTGCCAAATGTGGGCGAGTCGCTGGCTGAGCTTGGCAATATCGGCCAGCAGGCGTTGAAGGAGATGCGGTTACTGGTGCATGAATTGCGGCCACCAGTGCTGGAGAGCGAGGGCTGGCTGGCAGCATTGCACCAGCGGCTTGGGGCGGTGGAACGGCGTTCTGGGGTCGAAGCACGCTTGCTGGCGGATGATGTGGTGGACCTACCAACCCGCGTTGAGGAAGGGCTGTATCGCATTGTGCAGGAGGCGTTGAATAATAGCCTCAAGCATGCCAGTGCTACCTCGGTGACGGTGCGTGTGCTCAGCGATGCATGTGGTATCGAGGTGATAGTGGCGGATGATGGTGTCGGGTTCGACGTGGATGCGGTCAGCGATATGGGCGGCATGGGGCTGGTGAGTATGCGTGAGCGGGCCGAGCGATTGGGCGGCACGCTGGCAGTTGAAACGTCCGCGGGGGCGGGAACGAAGGTAGTCATGCGCGTCCCGCTGGACGATTGAAGACTCTGTTGGTAACGTCCGGGCAGGAACCACGAATACCACGAAGAGCACGAATTGATGCAATCGTAGCAGCGGTTTTTAGACTCTGTTGGTACATGTGTTTTGGGTGATAAGGTAGGGGTTTGGCAGTGCCAAACCCCTGCCTGGGGCAGGCGAGACGCTTTCGCTCCCAGGAATTGGATGGACTTTACCAACAGAGTTCTTTTAACCGCTGGATATCCCCATACATCCGCTTTGCGAAACAGTTTGCAAAAAAGTTTACTCATGTAAGAACAGGGTAACGAGGGAAAAGGAAACCGGCGTATGGCAGAATCTCTTCGTATTTTGATTGCTGATGATCACGCTATCGTGCGCAAAGGCTTGACGACGCTGATAGGCAGTGAACCCGGTATGGAGATTGTTGGTGAAGCAGCCGATGGTATTGAAGCTGTACAGAAGGCGCGAGAGTTGCAGCCAGATGTTATTTTGCTCGATATGATGATGCCGCGCCAGAATGGGCTTGCGGCTATCAAGGAGATCAAGCAGGAAAATCAGGCGGCCCGTATTCTGGTGTTGACCAGTTTTGCGGAAGACGATAAGGTGTTCCCGGCGATTAAGGCCGGCGCGCTGGGCTATCTGCTCAAGGATTCGTCGCCGGAGCAACTGTTGCAGGCGATTAAGGATGTTTACCACGGTGAGCCGTCGCTGCATCCTTCGATTGCGCTCAAGCTGATGCGTGAGCTGAACCAACCGCCCGACCTGCCACCCACCGAGGAGCCGCTGACCGAACGGGAGGTTGAGGTGCTCAAGCTGGTGGCGCGGGGGTTGACCAATCAGGAGATTGCGGAGACGCTGGTCATCAGTGAGCGGACGGTGGGCAATCATATTGGCAATATTCTGGGGAAGTTACACCTTGCCAACCGCACGCAGGCTGCACTCTATGCGCTGCGGCAGGGGCTGGCAACACTTGAGCAGGGGGGAGCGTAGGCCGACGCTCCAACGCTCCAACGCTTCAACGCTCATTCCTCGTGGAGGGGTGGTGGTTGCAACGCATCCTGTTCCACATCTTCAGGATAGCTATAGAGGCGAATGCCCCATCGTTCGGCGGCTGGTATGGCACGCTTATCAATCATCGGCGATATCACCATCTTCTGCGTGATCGGACGGTTGTGCCGACGTTCGTAAAAACGTGCTTTGCGTTCAAAGACAAAAAGCTCTGAATAGGTAATGGATGATTTGATTTCACACAGAATGAGCAGCCCATTTTTGACGACTACATCTAGTTCGATGTTTTCGGGCGTGCCAAAAACCTCACCATCCTCATCATACTCTTCCACTCGGTTGACCTCAACCCCGCTTATATCACTGAGGATGGCCGCAAGCCCCTGGCGAAACGATTCTTCCGAAAATATTCCCCACCGTGCGCCCAACGCACCAATAGTTTTATGGAACAGTTTTTCCTGTTCACCTATCGCATGCTTACTTTCTGCCCACTTGCGCTCGGACTCTTCCCGCATGCGGCGCAGTTCTTCCTGGTTCTCCCACCACTTGCGATCTTGCTCTGCCCACTTGCGTTCGGATTCCGCTTTTTCCTCCGCCCACTTGCGCTCGGACTCTTCCCGCATGCGGCGCAGTTCTTCCTGGTTCTCCC
>CAYFVX010000035.1:9352-12022 GCA_964346425.1 uncultured Chloroflexaceae bacterium
CCGCATGCGGCGCAGTTCTTCCTGGTTCTCCCACCACTTGCGATCTTGCTCTGCCTCTTTCTCTTTCTGCTCCGCCCATTTGCGCTCAGAATCCTCCCGCATGCGGCGCAGTTCTTCCTGGTTCTCCCACCACTTGCGATCTTGCTCTGCCCACTTGCGTTCGGATTCCGCTTTCTGCTCCGCCCACTTGCGCTCAGAATCCTCCCGCATGCGGCGCAGTTCCGCCATCATCTCATCGAAGCGGCTATCGGTTTGCTGGCGCGGCGCGAAATAGGGCGTGATGAGCCGCCAGACACTTTCGCGTACCGCCGGGTCATTTTCGAGCAACTCGGGCAATTCCTGGATAAGTTGTGTTTTGAAATCGGTATTCATGCTCCCTATTCTTTGATGCTTCTTCTTTTTTCCACGGACCTTGTGAACTGCCTGCCTTCTCCTAATTGTACCATACAAGAATATTGGGATGTACTATTCCATAGCTCTATTTGTACGACCGCTGTTTCTCCGTGTCTTCGTGTCTCCGTGTCTCCGTGGTGAACAGAACTCATTCATCGCGGATGGAGCCATCTCCTAATCCGGCTCTTTGTGTCTTTGCGCCTTTGCGTAAGGCTCTGCCTGCACGTTACCTCCAAATTCTTCAAGCCGCTACTATGTTCCCCAGAATTTCGTTTATAATACGAAGTATGACAACCTGCAAAGAGCTGCGGAGCATTCCACTTTTCACAACGCTTGACGATAAGACGCTCAAGGACATCAGCCATCGTGTGCAGCGGTGTCACTTTCGGCCTGGACAGATTATCCTGACCGAGGGTGAGCAACCACCCGGCCTGTTTATTGTGCTGCAAGGACATGTGCGTCTCTCCTGCACTGCGCCTGACGGACGGGAGCAGATGCTCGATATGATTGAGCCGGGCGAGTATTTTAATGCTGTGCCCATCTTTGATGATGACCCCAACCCGACAACGGCGAAGACACGTAGCCCGGTGGAGTGTCTGCTGCTGCCGCGGGAAGATTTGCTCGACTTGATACGCAAGCACCCTGATTTTGCGCTGGCTGCGCTACGCGATATGGCGGGCCAGCTTCGTGAACTGGTGAAGCTGGTAGAAGACCTGGCGTTTCGCTCGGTGCGCGAACGGTTGGCACGCCAATTGCTGGCAGAGGCGACCGAGGGCACCGCCGAACTGACACACCAGGAGCTTGCAGAACGCACCGGCACAGTGCGCGAGATTGCAGGGCGGGCGTTGCGCCGCTTTGCAGAAGAGAATCTGGTGCAGCTCTCGCGCGGTCGCATTATTGTGCTTGACCCGGAAGGGTTGGCACAGATTGTCGAGCAATCGTAGAAAGACAGGGTAGACCTATGGCAAAGCAAGCAACACAAACAGATATCCCCATTTTTGGCGACCATGAGAGTGCCACGATAGCGCAGATCCGCCGCTCGGCGGAAGATGAGCGTGTCGCCGCAGCCGCGCTCATGGCGGACGGGCATCTCGGCTACGCTTCCATGCCTATCGGCGGTGTGCTTGCCTATCGCGATACGATTTCGCCTTCGGGCGTGGGGTTCGATATTGGCTGTGGTAATGATGCGGTGCTGACCAACCTCACAGCACCGGAAGTCGTGCCGCAGTTGGCAAAGATTATGGATGAGATTGTGCAGCGTATTGCTTTTGGCATCGGGCGGAGCAACAAGCAGGAACAGGTGCATGATCCGCTGTTCAGTAGCCCGCTGTGGAAAGAGATACCCTATCTCAAGGACCTCAAGAAACTGGCCCGTGAGCAACTGGGCACGGTCGGGTCGGGCAATCACTACGTCAATATTTTTCAGGATGAGCAGGAGCGTATATGGGTTGGCGTGCATTTCGGCTCGCGCGGGTTTGGGCATAAAGTTGCCAGTGGTTTTATGAGCCTGGCGGCCGGTCATTCTTTCAACAGCAAGCCCAAAGAGGGCATGGATTCGCCGCCGATTCTGTTTCCGCTGAAGAGTTCGCTGGGCGAGATGTACTGGCATTGTATGAACCTGGCTGGTGCGTATGCAAAGGCTGGTCGTGCGTATGTCATCAATCAGGTGGTGGCTATTCTGGGGGCCGAGGTGCTGCAGAAGGTGTCCAACCACCACAACTTTGCCTGGAAAGAGCAACACAATGGCGAAGAGCTTATCGTTATCCGCAAAGGCTCCACTCCCTCCTGGCCGGGCCAGCGCAGTTTTGTTGGTGGCTCAATGGGCGATCCGAGCGTTATCCTGCGCGGCAAGGAGAGCACGCAGGCGCGGCAGACGTTGTATAGTACGGTGCATGGCGCGGGGCGGGTGTTGAGCCGCAGCAAGGCGGCTGGTCGCCGCGGCAAGCCGGGGTTGGTGACACCGCAGATGATGAAGGAGTGGGTGCAACGCGAAGGCGTGCTGTTGCGCGGCGGTGGGCTGGATGAAAGCCCACACGTCTATCGGCGGCTGGTGGATGTGCTCAAATATCACGCGGATACGGTTGAGGTTGAGCACTGGCTGAAGCCGCTTGGTGTGGCGATGGCCGGCGCGGATGTGTACGATCCGTATAAGGATTAGGTGGGTAATGGGTCAGTTATCCGGAAAAGTAGCCCTGGTCATACCAGGTTCGGATGAATAGTTTCTTTTCACCACGGAGACACGGAGGCACAGAGAGAACAGGGTTTTCTCATCTCTTT
>CAYFVX010000036.1:0-11889 GCA_964346425.1 uncultured Chloroflexaceae bacterium
GCAGTTGCGCGTTTCTTTTCTCTGGCAACCTGAGCAAGCGCAGCCTCCGCAACCCTGGCTCCTGTTTGTGCAGGTGCTTGATGCGCAGGACCGCCAGATTGCCAACTGGACCGGCGCGGCTGGCGGCGACTGGTACCCCACCCCGGCCTGGCAGCCGGGCCAGCGCATCTGGCAGGACGTGCCGCTGGCGATTGCGCAGGACGCCACGGCCGGCACCTACCGCGTCATCGCCGGCCTGTTCAACCCCGCAACCGGCGAGCGGCTCCATTTGCAGGATGGCGCAGATATGCTGGTGGTGGGGGAGGTGGTGGTGGCGCAGGAGTGATACCATGCTCGGATGAATAGGTTATTTCACCACGAAAACACGGAGACACAAAGAGAATAGGGTTTTTCCTATCTCTTTGACCGAATCTTGGCGTTCTTGGCGTTCTTGGCAGTTTATTTAACCATTCAAACGAACATGGTATGAGTGTAGGCGGTGGTTTGAGCGCAAGTTGCCGGGGATTCTGCACACCGGCAGGTGCGTTCAACACTCCTTTTCCATCGTGTACGTATCAATCACTTCGCCCGTGCGGGTGATAAACTGGAAGGTCAGGTTTCCATCCACCACTTCAACCAGCATGGCTCCATGGTCAAGGTTGTAGCGCATCACGCTGCCCTCAATGACGGTGTCGGCAAACGCATACCGCGGCGCACCGCCCAGTCCGGTGGTGATATAGGGGAAGCCATCGCGCATGACGCGCTCGTACACATGGTTGTGGCCGGAGAAGGTCGCGTCCGCGCCCCACTCCGGATAGGGCCAGCGCATCCATTCGCTAGACCCACGGTGTCCCGATGTATAGGCGGTGTGGTGGAAAAAGACCAGGTTCCAGCAGGTATCGGATGCTGCCAGCTCTTGCTGCAGCCAGGCAGCCTGTGCGGACTCCTGATCTATTCCATCTGGCTCGCCTGGCATACTGTTGAGCGCATAGATTGCCACTGGCTTACGCACCACGCGATAGTAACGCTCATTGCCTGGCAGCGTAAAGTAGTCAAAGTGGGGCGTGGCTCCCGGTGTATTCCAGTCGTGATTGCCTAGAATGGGAAAGAAGCGGTTGGTTTCCGCTCCCTCGCCATAGCTCCCCTGATAGGGGTGGATATACTCGTGGTAGTATTGCCCGATGTTGTCATCAATCGTTGCCGCTTCGCCATGCGGAAAATTGTTATCGCCCCCCGTGACGATAAAATCTGGCTCCCAGCTTTTGACCAGGTCCGCCATCTGCTCGGCGACCGGCCCCGCCGCGCCCAGGTCACTAATCACCGCAAAGCGGACCTGCTGCGGTGCTGGTGTAGGGGTTGCCGTAGGCATCGGGAGCGTGGGCCTGGGAGTGGCGGTGGGTTGGCGAGGCTCGGTAGGTCTGGGGGTGGCGGTGGGTACCGGGGTGGCGGTGGGTATCCGCGTTGCGGTGGGTCTGGCGGTAGGCGTTGGTGTTGCTGAAACAGCCGTATCTCCGGCTCCCCCACACCCACCAAGCAACAGCAAGACGCTCCCAAGCATCCAGAGCAGCAAAAGCCAGCGATGTGTTTTCATAGTGCTATTGGTTCTCCTTGTCCTACCAAATACGGGTAAATAGGTACAAACGCAGAGGCGCAGAGACGCAGAGATACAGAGATGCAAAGCGGAAAACAGCGTCATCTGTGTTCATCTGTGTTCATCTGTGTTCATCTGTGGTAGAAGTCATTGTCCGAATTTGGTGTCAATAGATAAATTCTTCTATGTGATAGAGACTCACTTTCGGGTTGTCTGCACGTGTGGGCCGTAAGGTCGCCTTGAACGTTGCCATCTGCTGGGAGACTGCTGCACGACCGAGGGGTTGTGCGCCACTGGCACACAACTGTTGCGAATATTCCTCTTCGCCCGATACCAGCAGCGGGGAAACATACACAATGTCATCCGCATCCAGCCCCATCTGCTGTACCCGCGCAATTGAGTGGTTGACATGCTGCGCGGCGAAACGGTCGCCGCCAGCCCCGGCCAGCAGAATAATCCCCACGTCAATACCTGCCTGTTTGATGGTTTGCACGGCTTCAACGCATGCCTGTGGCGAGCCGGGCTTGTTTAGCAGCGCAAAGAGTGCGTCATCTCCCGTTTCCAGCCCAATGTAGATACGCTTCAGCCCGTGCGCACGCAGTTCGCGGTAATCCGCCAGCGTTTTGTGCTCGGCACCAAAGATATCCAGAAACGCATAGATTCCCTTGAACAGGGCATTGTCGCCTGCTCTGCGCTTGCCGATAGGAAATTCTTCATGCACAATCTTGAGCATTTCGAGCAATCGCTGCTGCGGGATAACCAGTGCATTGGCGTCACCCAGAAAGAGCGATTTGCGCAGGCCAATAGCATGTCCCAGCAACCCTTTGATATTGTGGATATGCTGGCGAAATTCGTCTGGCGATTTGATGCGAAACTTACGGTCACGATAGAACGTGCAAAAGGTACATTTATTCCACGAACATCCCTCGGCACATTGTACCACGACCGACAGGTATTGGTCCGGTGGCAGGATGCTGATGGGTTTGTAGATAGCGTGGAATGCGTTTCGTTCCTGACAGAGTCGTGCATAATCCCACCTGAGAATGCTGTGCAGATGGGGCAGCAGGTCGGAATGGTCACTCTGGGCCACATAATCGGCAATGTGTGTGATACGTGCCTGCACCTGCTCAATCAATGCACGGTTTTCGGCCTCGGAGAGGCGGCGGCGTGTTTTGGTGCCCGCTGTCACCTGCTTGCGTAGAATAGTGCTGTCCAATCCCCGCCGATAATTCGCGCCATCGAGAAACCCCGTCATAAACCGACCCGTGGTATCAAAAGAGTAGTGCTGTTGCAAATTCTCCGAAATCGTCATATAGCAGGGTTGTGTGTTGAAATAGACCTTCCCAACGCCTGGAACGGGCAAATTGCGTAATGCGTGCATAGCTTGTTTCTTTCTTCTTCCAGATAACTTGCAAGGGTGCCAAAATTCCTCCCCCTCTTCGGTGAGCCGAATTTTTTGCTTTCGCGTTGACGAAGAGGGGATGCGGTTGATATACTCCAGACAGTACGATACAGAATGCGATTACTTACAAACGTCAAGATGATATCTGAGGATAATCCAGAAAGGATAGAAAATCATGGAACAGAAACACGTTATTGATCCCAACCTTTGCGTTATGTGCGACGCCTGCCGACCAGCCTGCCCGCGCAACGCCATTAGTGTACACGAGACGAATAACACCTACGTGATTGACGCAAACCAGTGCAATAACTGCCAGAACATGTCAGCCGTGCGTTGCACGCCGCAGTGTCCGGTGGACGCCATCAAAGCACCGTCTGCATAATCTTTACCATACGTGCATATGAGCCGCTGTCGCAACAGATTATTCTGGTCAGACAGCGGCTGCGTCTTCGGATGAGGCAACCGGTTGGTAAAGAAATCGCAAGGCACATTGGGTCGCATCCTGGCACGCCTGGCTCATTGCCAATGAGTGCGTGGGATCACCATAGACGCGCCAGCCACAGCAAGCCGTGAATTCAAGTTGGAGCAAGCCCATGTAACCGAGCACATCCTTGGCCGGATAGCCCAGAGCGAGACCAATCTCGTGGGGAATAGTTCCTTGTTCCTGCCAGCGGCGTGCCACTTCCAGAACAAACGCATCAGGGGTGATAGTCCTTGCATATCCCAGTGCGCCACACAAAATGTATGGCGGTACCTCATTCAGGCGTGCCTGCACCAATGGTGCATTATAGACAATCACTTTGCTGGAACCATCGTCCTGTTGCAAGACCTGACACGACATTCCCCACTTTGCAGACAGACATTCGAGACAAGCCAATCGTCGAGTTATCGGCAAGTCAAACTGCACAGCGGGCAGGGTCAAGAGTTCACCTGCCTTTTGATCAAAGAGTACACTGGCCGTTTGTACAAAAACCCACTCTTCAAATGTTCGGTGACACGATGGACAAGCTGCAATTTGTACTTTCCAATCAGAAAACTGTGCCGTGTATGACCAGAGTTTGTGCATTAGTGATCCTCCTTTTGTTCAGTCAAGACCCCGACTTCTGCCGCGAGTGTGCGGGCAAGAGCGATGGTTTGTTCTTTTAACATAATCATCAATGGCCCTTCAAAGGGCATAAGCTCCGTTACCGTGATTTGTGTACCAGGAAGCATGCCAATAGTTTGCAAATACCGCAGACGTTCTGTTTCCAATGATTCCAGCCGACACACGATCACGGTGCAGCCGGCCGGTACATCAATCAGATGGGAAACAGGGAGTTGTTCGATGGTTCCATCACTTGCAGGAATGGGTTGTCCGAAGGGATCGAAGGATGGGTTTCCCAGCAAAATCGCCAATCGTTCGACAAAGCGATTGGAGATAGCGTGCTCCAGATCGCAGGCATCCTCCAGAGATTCATCCAGACTATACCCCATCATGCGAACCAGAAAGGTAATCGCCAGCCGATTTTTCCGTAAAACCTGCATAGCAACCCGTTCACCTTTTTCCGTAAGCGACACCCCTTCGCGCCAGGGATGCACCAGATATTCCTGTTCGGTAAGAATACGTACTTTCTCAGAAGCACTCGACAACGCTACTCCTAGCTGATCGGAAATCTCGCGGATGGTCGTTTCTGACTGGCGCGTCGTCAGCCGGTAAACTGTCACGAGATACATTTCGGTCGACTCAGTGTGCAAAGTAGCTTATACCTCCATTTTTTGGACTGATTGCAGCTCGGCTGGCAGTTGCGGCTGGCTGCGCCGCTTCGTCTGTCCGCCCATACGTCCTGCCAGCATCAGCGCGATCAGCAACAATCCACCTTCCAGCGCAAAAACGGTGCTATATGCCAGCCAGTTGTTATCGTCGCTGAGCATACGCACAATATCAACGACGCTCCCCCCCAGCAATCCACCCAGGGCCTCGCCGCTCTCGTGGGCAACACCCCACACGCCCATCAATGTGCCGGCCCGTGCTGCCGTCGTCTGCTCAACAACCGCTGTCAGCAATCCCGCTGCAGAGAGACCGGTGCCCAATCCAAGCGCAAACACGAGCTCCTGAAACACAATCGGTCGCTGCAAGCCGCCAACAATGATAAGACCGCCGAACACGACAATGGTGACGACAAGTCCCACCCGCAACACGGAGAGATAGCCAATTCGTTGGATCAATTTCAGACCGGCTACCAGCATTGCCAGAACGGTTCCCATACCCCACAATGCGGTCAGGCGGGTCGTTTCGCCCGGTGTCATGCCCAGCACTAGCCCGCCGTAGGGTTCTAGCAACATATCCTGCGCCAGCGTCCCCACAATGACGAGCATCACCAGGATGAAAAAACGCCGCATACGCGGGTCGGGCAACAGGATCGTCGTAACGGTTTCGCGGAAGGAGACCGCGCGGGCTTCCGCAACCGATTCTTCTATATGCTGGCCGGGTTGTTCCTGCCCCACCACGGCCAGCAAGGTCAGCAGCAAGGTCAGCACCAGCACGCTCCCGCTGATGGTTGCCAGGCGGCCGGGACTGAAGGGATCGAGCAAGATACCGAGTATGATCGCGGTCCCAATAATGCCAACAAACATCGTTACCTTGAAGAGCGTCACCGCACGCGGACGCTGCGGACCATGAAACGTATCGGCAACCAGGGCCTCAAACGTGTTGCTCGCCAGATGTCTGCCCAGACCATAGAGGAGAAAAGCCAGCAGCACCCCTGCTGTCAGACCCAGACCGCGGATGAGCAGCAGCGTATCCCACGTCAGTGCCAGTATCAGCAGCGTTGCAATCAATAGTCCGATGCCCGACAACAGAGTGCCCGCCAGAATATAGGGCATGCGTCGCAATCCCCACAGTGGACGCACATCTGATTGATAGCCCAACCAGACACGCACCGGTGCAATGAGGAGCGGCAGTGCAAAACACAAGCCCACAAATGAGGCAGGCAATCCCTGCTCCACGATCATGACTCGATTGAGCGTGCCATTGACCAGGACGCTGGTCAATCCGATACCCAGTGGAAACGCGGCCATGCGAAGATAGGTGACCAGGCGATTTCCAGTATGCATTGGTTTCTCCTTCCTGATAACGCCTGTGGGAATGGTCCGGTCCAGCAGCAAAACCAGGTAAAACCATTCCCACAGGTGCCCCTTCCGGTGAGAGATTTCTGTATGAGCGTGTCACGAGTGGCAGAGAGATAACACATTTCACTAGAATGGGTTTCTGTGTAGCTTGTGTTCGACCAGACGATAGGTTACGGGTGTTGAAGCAGCCATGCGATTGGGGCAGGAATTACACCCACACTCGCACGGTCCTTCCATCTCCTCCGGATGCACTTCTACCAGATACCCCCGCCGCACCAACATCGTGACCATTCCTTCCAGCACCGAGTGGTCTATCTGCAATCGCTGACTTAAATCTTTCAGTGAAAGTGAATGCTGATTCCGTTTCAGTTCGTCAATGATGACGTTAATCATTGGTTTGCTCCTTGTCTGTCTTGCATTTTTTGCCAAACAATACGTTTTGCATGGTCCTGCCGTCCTGTGTAACGGGCACAGGGCACATTCACATGCACATGGCCCGCTGATATCATCATGGTGTACTTCAACCAGGTACTTCCAATCCACGAGTTTTGCTACTATCTCTTCCAACACCGTGTGTTCTACCTGTAATCGTTGTTTGAGATCGTCAAGGGAAAGAGGTTGCTGGTTTTTGCGTAATTCCATCGTAATATAATGCATCATCAAGATGTAGTTCATCGTTTCTTTCCTCTCGAGTCAGCATGCTCTCTTTACAAGAGATAGCAAACATCATGTATGCTTCTATCACCCTGTGCGCGAATGTCCTGGGAGCGCGGGCATCCTGCCCGTTCCAATGCAGGCGAAACGCCTGCGCTCCCAGAGGTTTGTCTGTTATCTGAAAGGTATTGGGGCCTGGACTGCATATCATTCTGTCACTGTGTTCTGCTTTCTTCGGGGACACCGCTTTCTCCTTTTTTCTCCTTCCCCACGGTCATAGGTCTGGATGACTTGCAGGGCATGGGGGCAAGGCTGTCCATCGTAAGGGCAAATCACCTCGACTCCTTCCATCTCGTGTGGCAGCAATGTCACGACCACCGAGTCATCGCCACCGAACATATTGGGCAGATAACGGTCAGCTTCCCAATCGTTTATCCAACGACTTTCATCCACCAGATACCGGTAGCGATATGCGCATCCGACCGGCAATTCCAACTCCACACACCATTCCTGTTCACACCGACGTAGTGGTGTTGCTCCTTTCTTCCACTCATTAAAATCGCCTACTACAAAGATCGATTCGACGCTGAAACATGGGAGCGAGAAGATAACTCGCACAGTTCCGGGTTGGCCTGCTTCCTTTGTCAACATCATAACGCCCCCATTTTTTCTTTCCCAGTTCATACAGTGACGATTGTTGCGTGATGCCTGATGAGCGACTACAATGCGCTCTATCGCACCAGTTTTCTCAACTATTCACCCGAACGTGGTATCAGTCCATACGGATGTCTTCACGCTCCATTGTCGTCTTCATCTGGATGACAGACCAGCACCTTGTACGCAACATCCCGATTAAGCGCAATGCGTCGGTTGTCTACCGAGACAATAATTCTTCCCCAACTATTACGCAGCACATGCAAATGCACTCCATGAAAAATGCTCGATTTTGCCAGCGTATGCATTGTCTGCACACCTCCCCTGATTTTGTGGACGCGCACCCACGTGCCGGTGGGCACCATGGACAGATGGAGATGACCATTGCTATCACAATTGCAAGCAGATGCAGGTTTTTTTGTAAACATCTCTGAGCCTCCACCTCCTGCTCATGGAGGAGGTTTTTTTATTCATACTCCTCCTCATACTGCACACCCAGATAGGCAGCAATACGCTGCTCCAGCGCGTCGGAGATGACGTGCTCCAGCACATCGGCATCTGCCTGCACCTCCGCAAACGTAAAATCAAGCACCTTCATCAGAAACATGCGCACCAGCCGGTTCCTGCGTAGCACGGCCTGAGCCAGTTGCTGCCCCGTTTCGGTCAGCGTGACGCCGTAGTAGCGGGTATACTCAATCAACTCAAGTTGCTGCAGCCGCTGAAAAACCTTCGTGACCGAAGCGGCACTCACATCCAGCCGCGCCGCCACCAGGTTGGTATTTACCTTTTGCTCCTGCTGCTGCGCCAGCGCAATCGTTTTCACATAGTCCTCTATCGCCGGCGTGATGCCTCGTTCATTTTGCTCAGCCATTCTCCCATGTCGTCCTGGTGGCGTCACCAGCGATTGGCACCAGCGTTCCCGCCTTCGGCGCCCCATGCCTTTTTTTCCACGTGCTCCCATCAGATACCTGCTCCTCCACGACGACGCGACTTGATTATCAGCATGAGAAAAAATGGTCCGCCTGCCAGCGCAGTAATCAATCCGACAGGAACTTCGGCCGGCTGTGCCACCGTGCGAGCAACCAGGTCGGCCAGAATGAGCAAACCGGCCCCGCCAATGGCACAGGCGGGCAACACACGACGAAGGTCTGCACCAGTCAGCAACCGCACGATATGCGGGACAATCAATCCGATAAAACTGATTGGTCCCGCTACGGCGACGGCTGCACCAGTTGCCAGGGCTGCCAGCACAATTGCCAGCCGCTTGATGCGTTCGGTTTCAACCCCCAGGTGATGCGCTTCGGCTTCACCCAGCGCAAACAGGTTGAGTGGGCGAGCCAGCAGGGGGGCCAGCAGCAGCACGAGCACGACTGCCGGTACGATGCCAGCCAGCGTGTTCCAGAGTGCGCCCGACAGTCCGCCCATGGTCCAGAACACAATCGAACGCACCTCGTCGTCGTCAGCGAGATAGGTCAGCAAGCCGGTGATGGCACCGGCAATTGCATTTATCGCCAGCCCCACCAGCAGCATGGTGGCAATATCCGTGCGTCCTGCTTGTTTCGAGAAGCGATAGACGAGCAACGTGGTTCCCGTGCCACAAAGAAAGGCGACGAGCGGCAACGTCAATGTGCCGAATGGCAGAACCCCGATGACAATTACCGCAATCGCGCCCATTGCTGCGCCGCCACTCACCCCTATCAGGCCAGGATCCGCCAGCGGATTGCGGAAGATGGCTTGCAGCAGCGCACCCGATACCGCCAGGGCTGCCCCGACCAGCGCCGCCAGCAGGACCCGCGGCAGCCGGATGACCCACAGCACGACTTCCTGCTGCTGCGAGACCACAGTCGGGACATCCAGACCAGCCTTGCCAAGTATGATAGCCAGCGCAACATCGGGGGGGATGCGGACTGGCCCGATACCAACACCAGCCAGCATCACTATTCCCAGGAGCAGGGCCAGGACTGGCAACAGTGGTAGCCCCGTCCCTCTCATGGGTTGCCCGCGAACATGGCGGGCATTGAGAGATGTGGTGCCAGTTGATGCGCTCATGGATGAACCTCCTCCTGCACCGAGGGATGCAGGGCGGCGATCAGGTCGTACAATGACTGGCCGGTGCGTGGTCCCATCCCAAGCAGGGAGAGATCATCCATGGCAATGACACGTCGCTCTTGCGCGGCGGGAGTATTTGCCAACCCTTGCATGGTCAATAAATCATCAATACCCCCCACTGATTTCAGACCATTTTCGAGCACGAGCAGCACCTCTGGCTGCGCAGCAACCATCGTTTCCGCGCTGATCGGCTCAAAGTCGGTCAACCCGACCTCGGCACCAACGTTGATGCCGCCAGCCGCGGTAATCATTGCATCAGCAGCGGTGGCACTGCCAGCCACCAGTTGGACATCGCTCCCGCGCAGGTAGAGGAAAAGCACCCGTGGTGGCGGTTCAGTCGCCTGTTCCAGGAGTGCCTGCGCTGCTGCCAGGTCTGCATCTAGCCGCTTGAGCAACGCAGTTCCCCGTTCAGGCACACCAAGTGCCTGGGCAACAAACGCGATTTTGTGCGCGGCGGATTCGAGCGTAGGCGAACTGGTGACTAGTGCAACTGGCACGCCGGCTGCACGCACCTGCTCAAGCACATCAGGCGGGCCGGCGTGGTCATTCCCGATAACCAGCGTCGGAGTCAGCGACAAGATACCTTCAGCATTAAGCCGTCGCTGATAGCCAATGTTGGCAATATCGTCCACGCGGTCAGGCGGATACGTTGCACTGCTATCCACGCCAACGATATGCTCCCCCAGCCCCAGCGCGAAAATAATCTCGGTAATATCACCATTCAGGCTCACCATCCGCTCAATCGATTCAACCGTCACCCGTTGCCCATCGGCCCCTTCCACCACTGCTGGCAGACGCGGGGCTACCTGGAAGAGCGTGCCGTCAGGCACCGCCGTAGGAGCCATCTGTTGCGCGGAGGCAGCAGGAGTGGCCCGGTGCATCTGCCCATCGTCCGCTACTCCACCTTTTGCAGCGTTTGAAGCCGCTTCTCCGCACGCGCCCAGCAATGCCAGCGCAAGCAGCAGCCAACTGGACAGCAGCATGCTCTGCAAAAAGCGGTTTTTGCTTCGTTCTCTCATATTCAGCCCACAACCTCCTGTTTTTGTCCAAAACCTGTGCATAAGTAACGGTTCAGAAATGGCAACCACGAATAACACAAATAGCACAAATAATAGGCTTACATTGCCTGTGTTGTGCCGTATTTGCTCCAGATGTGAACAGGTCCATGCATAAACATCCAAAACGCCTGTACATTTTTAGCCATACGTAAATATATCAACGATGTTTTTATGGTTTGCCTTAACTTTGTCGGATTATACACTATTTCTCCCCCGTGTCAAGCAGGTTTTGTATGCTAATTTAAAACACTTGAAACGTATTTTAATGAAATCTGCAAGGTTGTCTGGATGGAATGATGTTTTTTAGCCACAGCAAACAATCAATCCAGAGCAAATCTTGACAAAGACGAAGGCACTATGCTATGCTTGGAAAGTAATTAAGGCATTCCTTAAATAAAACGTGTAATATTTTTAGCTAAGGGTAAAAAAAACACGCTTTTTCGGGAAAAGTACCCACAATGGGTTTCACCCAATTGGGGATTGATTTGCCGCCGGCAACCCCACTGACCGCAGGTGATACCAGGTACGGATGAACACTATGAAAAAAACCACAAAGACACAGAGAGCACAAAGGAGAGAACAAAGGCAAAAACCTTGTGTTCTTTAGGGTCTTTGTGCTCCACGTATGGATCCGAACCTGGTGTGAGATCTGTTGAGGGCAACGTGCCTGAGCGTATTGCAGTTTCGGAAAGGAGTTGCGTTATGGATGTGCCGTCATGGGTGATCTGGGTAGAAATGGGATTGTTGCTGCTGATTAGTATGGGGTCTCTGGCCCTGGTGCTCTTTCACCGCTGGGCAACGGCAAAATGGTGGGCAAGGTGGGTGCAGCGTAGTCGAATGGCTGAAAGAGCGGCGACCAGGCAACCTGCCACTGAGCAGGTTGCAGAAGAGGAGCCTATTCAACCCGTGAAAGGACTCTACCAGTTTCAAAGCACACAATGAGGAACATAGGCGTAACTTGTTCAGAAGTGGGTGAAGAGCCTCGCGCAAAGGCGCAAAGACGCAAAGGGCCGGGCAGGGGGAATGCAGAATGCAGAATGCAGAATGGGCCGGGCAGTCAGGGCAATGGAGAATGGAGATGCCCGGACGAGCCGCGAACGTGAGAGGCAAACAGCCGATCCGCGAACGTGAGAGGCAAACAGACGATCCGCGACCGTAAGGGAGCGGACAGACGATCCGCGACCGTAAGGGAGCGGACAAAATGTGCTTACGAACGGGAAATATCCGCTTACTGACGTGCGTGGCTCGTTTTCTTTCCCGCAAACGTGAACCGTTACCTACTATCAATACATAATGGAGCGATTTGGTGAAAAATTGCGGGTGTTGCGCAAACG
>CAYFVX010000037.1:0-11820 GCA_964346425.1 uncultured Chloroflexaceae bacterium
CAAACCAATGCGGACCGCAACTTCAAACCCACTACAACTCCCTATGGGTGTCTGTACAGACAAGGGAGCACTCGGCAGGTCCATTGTGGTTTCATAAAACAAAAGGAGAGAAATTTCACGAAGCAACAGGCGAAACTTCTTTGGTTCGGTTAGAACGCTTCGTAAGAGGACCAACTTATGCTGAACAAGAGGATGCGTAGATACGTGAACATAATCAGAATAATCCATTCGTTATTTTTCCTGTCGAGACTTTCTTTCGATACATTGAAACAACCCACCATACCCACTGACCCACCGTATCACTTTTCTGCCAACTTGTACCCTACTCCACGGACGGTAAGAATAATTTTTGGTCGCGACGGTTGAAGTTCAACTTTCTCACGCAAACGACGAACACAGACATCTACCAGGTTCGTCTCACCGACATATTCATACCCCCAGACTTCACGAAAAAGCGTTTCACGGGCAAACACATGCCCGGCATTGGCAGCCAGAAAATAGAGCAACTCAAACTCCATAGGCGTAAGTGTAATCTCCTCACCACGAACAGTAACGAGGTGGCGAGGCCCATCTATTTCAAGTTCGCCAACGCGAACAATAGGTGGTGCTTTCCGCGTATTCTGGTTCTGCACACGGCGCAGAATAGCTTCAAGCCGCGCTATCAACTCGGCCATCTTAAATGGCTTGGTGATGTAATCATCTGCTCCTAGCTCAAAACCGTGAACAACATCATCCGTACCATCACGCGAAGTAAGAATAATGATAGGGACATCACTATATTCTCGAATACGCTGACAGGCTTGAAATCCATCCACATAAGGCATCATAATATCGAGAATGACCACATCAAACGTACTCTCCTCAAACGCTTTAATCGCCTCGAGTCCATTTTCCACTGCCACAACTTCATAGCGTGGATCTTCAAGAGTTATTTGAATAAACTGGGCAATATTCGGATCATCATCAGCCACCAGGATACGACGCGGCGTATCGTCCTGGTGCGATGACCGTTCCGAAGTCGTTTTGTATTCGTTGTCCATACGTTTTGTCAGGAACAAGAACGAAGGCCAGACGATGGGTATTCGTCCATTTCCAGAATTTTCTCCCAGAGCAATGGAATAATATCCATCGTCAGGACTTCAATCTCGCATTATACAGCCTCTTCAAGACGACGATATTCCGAAATATCGGAGCGTTCGGTGCGCGGAACCAGGATGGGGTAGCCTTCGCCATGCACCACTTCGGCATTGATAATGCAACGTCCAATATGTTCTTGCGAGGGTACTTCATACATGACATTTAAAAGAACATTTTCGACAATAGTGCGTAGAGCACGTGCGCCAGTGCGGACTTCCATTGCCTGCTCCACAATTGCTTCGAGACCATCGTTGGTCACTTCTAGCTCGACATGATCAAGAGCCAGCATTTTCTTATACTGCCTGATCAACGCATTGCGTGGCTCGGTCAGAATGCGCATCATCGCAGCTTTGTCCAATGGTTCAAGGGCAACCACCACCGGTAGACGACCAATGAACTCAGGGATAAACCCATAGCGCAACAGGTCATCTGGTGTCGCATGGGCAAGGGTTTCATATTCAGCAAGTTGTTCTTGCGCCCCCTTCTTCAACATAGAAGACAATTGACTTCTTGAAGATTGCTCGCCAGAATCTTCCCCAGAAAGATGCGCGGCATATTTGAGTGCCTCGGCATTGTGGGGAGCAAAACCAATGCTGCGCTTGCTACCAACACGATGCCCAATAATTTTCTCCAGGCCCTCAAAAGCCCCACCACAAATGAACAAGACATTGGTGGTATCAAAAGGAATATACTCTTGTTGTGGATGTTTCCTTCCAGGCAATGGAGGAACGTGAGCTGCGCCACCCTCCAGAATTTTTAATAATGCCTGTTGCACCCCTTCACCAGAGACATCACGAGTGATCGAAGGGTTGTCCGTCTTGCGTGCTACTTTGTCAATTTCATCAATATAGATAATACCAGTCTGCGCTCGTTCAATATCGCCATCTGCGGCCTGTATCAGACGAAGTAAAATATTTTCGACATCTTCACCCACATACCCTGCTTCTGTGAGTGCGGTCGCATCCGCAATTGCGAAAGGCACATCAAGAATACGTGCCAGAGTTTGCGCCAGCAATGTTTTGCCTGACCCGGTGGGTCCTATCAGCAAAATATTGCTCTTGCTAATCTCAACATCATCTATCTTGACCCCAGCCCGAACCCGTTTGTAGTGATTGTATACCGCAACAGACAGAACAATTTTTGCCTGGTCCTGACTGATAACATGCTGATCGAGTTTTTCGCGCAACCGCCGCGGGGTGGGCAAGCGGGCCGGACCAGTTTTCGTATTGCGTCGCGGCATAGACATTTGCTGTTCGGTTTCCTCTGCAATAATTGCGCTACACAGTGCAACACACTCATCGCAGATAAACACGGTACCGGGACCGGCAATCAACCGGCGCACTTCGTCCTGCCCACGACCACAAAACGAACAAATATAAGCTCCACGCCCACTGCTCCGAGAACGACTCATAAATACTCTCCCCCTTCCATCCAGTCAAAATTTCAAGCAAGTACCAGGAATCACCGGAACCAAGTGTCAAACGACTGGACGCCTACGTAACCATCATCCATCTACAGTTCAATAGACTCGCCCGTAACGTCTATCACATCTTCACTATTCAAGATATCATCAATGATACCATACTCTTTTGCTTGCTGGGGACTCATGAACAAATCGCGGTCAAAATCTTTCGCAATGCGCTCAATAGATTGACCGGTATCACGCGAAAGCAATTCACGAATAACTTTTTGCTGACGCAACAATTCCCGCGCCATAATCTCTACATCCGGCGCATATCCACGCGTTCCCCCCCCAGCCGGGTGCATGTGAATGGTTGAATGGGGGAGGCTGTATCGTTTTCCTTTTGCGCCTCCTGCAAGCAAAGGAGTTGCCATACTACCCGCCATACCAAGACAAAACGTACTGACATCAGCACGGACTGCTCGCATCGTATCGTATATTGCCAATCCTGCGGTAATAGATCCTCCTGGACTGTTGATATAGAGCGAAATATCCCGTTCCGGATCATCATGGTCCAGAAACAAAAGTTGCGCAGTTACCAGATTGGCAATCTGGTCATCAATAGGAGTTCCAAGCAAAATAATACGTTCTTTCAGCAACCGTGAAAAAATATCAAACGCTCGTTCACCACGATTGGTATTTTCCACAACCATCGGCACTAGCAACGATGGTTGGAAGGACGCAGGCATCTCACCGTTTGGAGAGCGCCAGTCTTGCGAATAAGGCGAAAGCCATACCATTACTATTACTCCGTTATATCATTCTATCTCATACACTGCTATAGTATACCGTTATATTTCTTGAGCTTCAACTCTTTCCGATTGTTCATCCTGGCTCTCGTGCATTTCTTGAGAAGGAGAACCTTCTTCCTGGTTGTCTCCTTCTGATTCTGCCGGAGCCACCTGGGGCATCGCTTCGGTTTCCTCAGAGGAATCGGCTACTTTTCCAAGCGCAATAGCCAGTATTGTTTCTTGCAACTTTTGATCCATGACAGCCTGACGGACTCCTTCACGATGCGATTCTAAAATAGCCTTTCGGACGAGTTCTTGTTGTTCTTCTGGATAGCGCGAAACGGCACGTTCCACCTCTTGCTCAAATTCCTCATCCGTGACTGTCAGTTGCTCTTGTTCTATGATACTCATAATCGCCATTGAATGCTTGACTTGATGTTCGGCAGCCGGCAGCATGTCTTGCAAAAATGCTTCACGTTTTCGCCCAAGGGATTGGTATAATTGCTCCTGAGTAATTCCCAGACGTGTATACTGCTGCTCTTGATCTGTGAGCATATGATCTGCCATCTGGTGTATTGTGACATCCGCAATGTCATAAGTTGATTGAGCAATCACCTGTTCCATAAATTCCTGAACAACCTTTTTCTCTGCGGCATCTTCAGTCGCTTTCTCGAGCTCTTGCGCAACCTGCTGGCGGAACTCGTCAAGCGAACCTTCAAATTCTTCCAATTCCGGGAGTTCTTCCCACTCAGGGACAACCCGTTCCTGGATACTGGTCACATGTATTTTAAACCGTGTATCTTTGCCAGCAATCCGTTCATCTTCAAACTCTTCAGGTATATGCACTGCTATTTCGCGGGTTTCTTCCAGTTCGGTACCTGGGAGTTCTTCATATATCTCGGGAAACAGGCGGCCTGGTTCAAGAATGAGGGGTTCATCAGGAAGTTCCTGTCCTTCAGACGCTTGTTGAAAAGGTTCATCACCAACGAAAATTTCGATCTTCGCTTTCACCCGATCACCCTGCTGGACTGGTCTGGGATCATCAAGTTCGCGTAAAGCAATATGCTGCTCCCGCTTTTTGTGCATCTCTTGCTCAATCAGTTCCTCCGTCACTGGTTCAACGTTCAGCGGGACCCGAATGGAACGATAGTCTGCAAGGGTAATACTGGGAGAAACAGGAATTTGCACCCGAAAGCGAAAAGAATCTGACGTATCTATTGATACCAGTTCAGGATCACCAATCGGGGTAATTTGTTCTTGCTTAATAGCTTCACGAAAAGATTGATTCATCAAATCGTTAGACGCCTCTTCAATCAATGCCTGGCGTCCTACATAACGTTCAATAAGAGACCGAGGAGCTTTTCCTTTACGAAATCCGGGGATATTTACTTTTTGTGCCAGACGACGTGCTGCATGATCCAGTCCTTTTTCAAACTGAGTTGGTTCAAGTTCAATATCGAGCGCAAGCATACTTCTGGGCATTTTTTCGGTCGTAACTTTCACCGCCTGAATACTCCATTCTCTTCCATTTTTCCATACTATGTACGCCATTATAGCATGAGTGTATCGTGGTTGTCACGAACTTTGGATGATGACAGATATGCCGCTTTCGCTTTGCCCAACAAACATGCGCCGGCATCGCAATCCTGTATCTTTTTGTTTGGTGTTTTTGGAGCCCATGAAGTTGCCGTATTCTCGCGCAAACACGTGGCCGCTTGTTCACTGGCAGATTCGCTGCCAATCTGATTTGGAGTGGGTTGTCTGGGGTTTTCGAAGAAGTCGAAAACCCCAGACAAGAGAAGTTTTACGAGACAAAATCCACGGAAACACCCTAAAGCACGTGTCCTACGTTGTATGAGAAAGACATGGTGGCACGTATTTGCGCGAAATCCTGGAAGTCAAGTGGTTTGCCGCTTTGCCAAACGAAGATTTGGGGATACAATTTCCAAAAAAGCCGGCATTGTGATGGTTTTGGCGGCTACGCTGCCAAAACCATCACAACATTACATCTGTGCTGCACACCTTGCAGAAAGGCAAGCAAGAGTTTCTACTGGCTGCTAACCGCTACCTGTGCATTTTCTGGGACATATTTATCAAGAATTAACCAGAGGATAGCAGCAACCAGCAACCAGTTCAAGAGCCAGTATGCCTGCTCATACATCGTGCTCAATACCGATGCAATAGTACGTGTGGCTGGAAGCTCTGTATACAACCACTGAAGCCCATTCGCCACCGCCAGTTCAAGTTGCAACCAGACCTCTGCCAATCCAAGCTCTGCGCCAACAACCCCATAAAATTGCCATGTTACAGCAAACGACAAACCTACTGCAAGACACGTCAAAACCATGACCAGGAGCGAATACCATTTCCCTGCCTTTGCCTGGGTAGGCAGAGCTACTGCACTGGTCTGATGAAGTGATGGGGTATACACTTCTTTCCCCAAAAGGTCTGGATTATGCACCAACTGGAGCAATTGATTGGTCAGTTCAGGCGGGGCTTTCCAGTGTAATTCATTGCGCAGCACAAGATCAAGTTCATCATGATCGTGGGGACGAGTTGTGTTCTTTGTGTGCATTCGTATCTCCTTCCTGGTTTAGACCAGCAGACGTATAGGCATAAAACCAGAGGGTGGATTTTGCGCTTGACGTTGCCTGGGTTGCTGCAATCTGTTGGGTTCAGGAGGATGTTCCTGAGCGGTCAGCAAATCGGCCAGACGTTCTTTTCCACGACGGATGTGACTTTTTACCGTGTTGAGCGGAATTTCCAGAATTTCTGCAATATCTGCGTACTTCATATCTTCGAAATAATAGAGAGTCAATACCAGACGATAATGCTCTTCGAGCTGGTCAAGTGCCTGACGAACTCTGCTCCGCATTTCTTGCGAATCCAGGAAACATTCGGGATCGCTCCAACGATCATCATCAGCGACCAGAGCAAGCGGATCATGGTCCTCCTGTTCATCGGGAACCAGCACGGGGACCTGTCGCCCACGACGACGCAATTCATCCCGTCCCAGATTCACGACGAGGCGATAAAGCCACGTCGTAAAACGACTTTCACCATTATACTGGTGTAGCGTGCGAAACAGGCGAATAAAAGCTTCTTGGGTCAAATCGGCAGCATCTTCAGGATTTTTTAAAACACTCATTGCAATACTATAGATGTAATGCTGCTGGCTATAGATAAGCTGGGACAACGCTTCAGTGTCTCCCTGCTGGGCTTGACAAATAAGTTCACGTGATGGTTCTGTCAACGTTTACACTCCTGTCGCAACCCGTAATGCTTCAATGCACCACTGGTAGCAAACGCTATGAGTACCTGGTCTTTACCAGCATACATGAAACCCCATGCTTCTCATACGACGTGCAGAGACAGATAAAAGTTGCAGGAAACAAAAAATACCGGTGTATTTTGGGGACAAATAGCGTTTTCCCAAAACGATTAAAGACATCTCTCGTTCTGAGAGCAAACGCTTTACGCAGGGCACCATAAGCAGAACGAAACCAGAATGAAAGAGGAACATTGCATCATAAAGCAAAATCCCCCTGCATTGAGGGGGATTGCTTACAGTCTCCCCAAACGGTTTCGTTTTTCATATTTGACGACTATTGCAAAGCATTATGATGGACACCACCACACTTCGCAAGAATCTTTGCTTGCTACTTCGTATTCACCATCAGCAGGCAAAACCTCTCTCATGTAGAACATTTGAGAGAGACACAAGCAACCATCTGTCAGTTCTGGTCAAACCTGCTGACAGACGGTTTTCATGCACCTCTCGACAGACCGTTTCTGGCAAAAACCGAATCTGTTGTTTAATCGAGAGGCTCTTTGCTGATAGTGAAGGCCGTTGTCTTATCGCCCAGAGCAATACAACTAATTTGCTCGACCGCAAAGCGTCGTCCGCCGCTGACCCAGGCCGTTGACTCTTCGAGAATACCACGAGCTATAAAAAAGTTGAGACCGGGATCAGGACGCAGGCTACTGGGATCACGTGTAATATGGTATACAAACCGGTCCTTCTCTTCCTCAACGTGGCTGGCCTGATCGCTGAACCGATCAAACGTCTGCGCTGTGGCATTGAGCACAATCTTCAGCTTCATCGTGATCGGCATCAGCTTGAGTGCAAGGTCAGCCATACCCAGGAGTGGCCCGAACTCTTTGAGTCCCAGGGTAAAGGCCACGCGACCGGCACGCAACTCCAGGCCTCGAGCGCCGCGGGGACCATACATTGTCCCTAAAGCCACGGACGTTGCTGCAATGGCCTCAAATGGGAACTCCTTTTTGAGATCATTGGGCGGATAGGCATCAATGAACTGTGGCAAATCGGCCAGGCGTAGCAACGCTTTAACGCCGTTCACACCCATCACTTCTTCGAGTGATACAAAGGTAAGGCGGCCAATTTTGTTAGGGTAATGCAGGCCACGGAAGGAGTCTACTACAGATGACATGGGCTCTCTGGCTCCTTATAAACTTAACTGCGGGCACGGCAGTGAAAACGCTACAACACCACATATAATACCAGAAAAATCAAAATTGTGCATCCTTGGTCGTAACGTACCCACCCTTTCTGCACTATCTTGGTTGTCTGGCAACCGTTGTATCTGTTGCATCTCTCAACAGGTATGGGTAATACTTCTCCCATGTTTGGTCCTCTATATTACCACAAGATGGGAAAATTGTCTCAGAACGCTTCCCAGAACAACCCTGCCTGGTTCGTTTCTCGACAACGGTACGCCACCAACTCACATCCATGATACCACAGTAAAGAGGGTTCGTCACGTTGTCTGGTCATACATTTTACAGGTCCACAGAGTTTGTTTCTGTTCCGCATCGTACATCCTGGCAGCATTATAACAGACATGGCGGATAAGTGGTAGTTTGCAACTGTTCACATTTGGAGGCAATCACCTGGCTTACACCTGTCAGTGAGCCACTAAATCGCGACTCGTTTTGCTCCCAAATGAAAACATTTTGTCATCCAATACCGCGGACAGATGCCAATTCCCGCTGTATGACCTGGACAATGAGATCATCAAGACGGTCAACGGTATAGCTCTGTTCCCCCGCCTGCAAACTGGTCCTTTCGCCTGGAACCCCCCCCTCCTGACCTTGCTGGTAGGTCAGGAACAGAAAACGCGCCAGTGTTTGTTGGGCCATCTGCCGAAAGACATATTCTGCAAATGGGTCGGTGTTGCTTGCGGCAATCGGGTATATTTTTATTCCCTTTGCCACAGCTTGCTGGATTTCTGCTGTATAGTCATAATCGTTTTCATAATCCAGATGGGGACCGGCATCAGCAACGAGAAAAATCAGACGGACTGCCTCGTCCGCCCATTGCACTTCCTGCACAGCCGCGTGCAATGCTTCATTGACGGATTCTGGTGTATCCCCCCCACCGTCGGCAGTAAAACTGTTGAGCAATTTGCGAAACGTTGCGACATCCGAGGTAAAGTCATAGGTTCGTGTGATATACGCATCCCCACGATCACGGTAGGCAACCAGACCAAACCGCAGCACCGGGCGGGGGGTAAAGCTGTCAATACGCTGCGCAATACTATCTATTGTTTCCTGGATACGGCTCAATTCATCCTCCATACTCCCCGTGGTATCCAACAAGAACAGGACATCAAGCCGAAGTTCTTCGCTCATTGTGGCATCTTTGAGTGCTACCTCAATACGTTCGCGTGCGCCTCGCTCAAACGTCATCTCCGCCTGTGCCTCCCCCTTTTCGGCAACCAGACGAAATTGGGTCGTATTCTCAGAGACATCTAGTGCGCCAGGCAAAAAGATCGTCTTGCCGCCGGCATAGGTACGCCCGCTAAAGATTTGCTGCTCATCCGCATAAATGCGCACTTTGGCATCCAGCAAAGGTTGCTGGTCGTTGTCAAGCAACGTGATAAGATACCGTTCACGCACATCCACCTGCCTGGCTGGTTCTCCCTGGTAGGTATCCAGATAGCGCAGATATTCCTCAAACTGGGCATTATCATCACGCTCCCCTGCTTTGAGTGGGGCGGGACGTCCTTGCGGTCGTGGACGCACCGGCGCACTGGCAACCGAAGGATGTTCCAGGGGTGCTTCTTCTGCATCTGCTAATGCTTCTTCTTCCGCCCTAAGGAGTTCCTGGCGTCCACTCACAACGGGAGCGTCATCGCTTTCTGCTATCGCTTCGCTTTCTTCACGTGCTGTTGCTTTAGGCGGAGAAACAGCTCCACCCGCATTGGTTGCAGACGTCGATTCTTCGGCTGCTGACTCTTCTTCAGCAGCTTCTCCGCTTCCACCCGCTTCATTATGATCGGTCGAAGGTGGGGGGACGCTCTTTGGGACTGCCGCGCTTTGTTGCGAGCGACCACAACCACCCATGAGTGCTATCAACACCAGCACAAGAAGCAGAACAGGAATAGCGTGTCTTTTTTGTGGAGTTATGCGGAAGATGCGCATGGGAAACCTCCTGGGTTGCTGAATTTTCGGGTCTTTTGTTCAGATAACGCTCAGGAAGCCCCAGAAGTTCCCATGTGCTTATTGTTCCCAGAATGGACGCACCCAACCCCGTCGTGCGAGTTCTTCCCGCAGGTGCAACATAGCAGTATAGGTGGGCAATACAAAGAGCGTGGTCTGGTCAGGCAAATGATTCAGCGCGGTATCCAGGGCGAGGGGCAAATCTGGTTCCAGGTGGATATCTTCAGCCGCTACTCCCCCATATTTCAAGCGCACCGCCATATCTTCCGCTCTGGTTCCGCTTACGGTGACGTGTGCCACATGGTTCGCCAGCGGCTCAAAGTCGGCATCCCACAACCAGGAGACATCTGTCCCATCTGCATGGAGGTCATTGATAGCGACCAGCAGGTACAGTGATTGGTTGTGTCGGGTGCTGCTATTGATAACCATGCGCACAGTTTCACTGGCACCCACAGGATTTTTGATGAGGGCAATCAGCAGAGAAGGCCCACCTTCCCCAGCCTGCACATGCTCAATACGCCCGAAGGCCGCCCGAAACTGCTCCAGCTCGCGGCGAATACATGCAGGAGCGATACCAAGCGTCAGGCCGGTTGCAGTAGCCGCCAGTGCATTGATAGCATTGTAGAGGCCGGGCAACGGCAGATGGAGTTCCATTGCCCCGTCTGGATAAGTAATGAAGATCCGGCTCCCTTCCGCTCCTTGCAGGTCGAGGCGTGCCAGACGAATATCTGGCTCTGGCCGACAATGTCCACATTCAGGACAGACATAATGCCCAATATGCCCGTAGAACGCCAGCGGATAGATATAGCGGGTTCCGCACCGGCGGCAAAATTGCGAGTCTGCGGTATGCAGCGCAGAGCCGCTGGCGTGGGTAGCATCTTCAAGCCCATAATATTGCACGCGAGCTGTCAGGTTTGCACCCAGATAGGCGACGGCGGGGTCGTCAGCATTGAGCAAGACGGTAGAGGAGGCAGGGAGCGTTTGCAGAGCCTCACGCCACGCCTGAGCAACGGTATCTACTTCGCCATAGCGGTCCAACTGGTCGCGGAACAGGTTGTGGATGACAACCAGGCGTGGCTGTGTTTCAGTAAGGGCTTCTGGGAAGGCGGCTTCGTCGGTCTCGAAGAGGCCAATTGCCGCACGTGGCTGCCCCTGCCATGTGGTATCCAAAAGGGCCGTAGTCGTCAGTCCGCTGACCAGGTTTGCGCCGGCACGATTGTGCAATACGCGCAACCCGCTCGCGGCCAGGATACCGGCAATCATGCGGGTCGTGGTCGTCTTGCCATTGGTGCCGGAGAGCAGGATGACGCCCTGCGGCAGCGTGGCGGTTATTTCTCGCAGCACAGCAGGCGCGATACGCCGCGCAAACGTGCCGGCGAAGGTCGTGCCGCCACCCAGCCGCAACTGGCGGCTGAGCAGGCTGGCGGCTTTGCCAAGTTGGATGGCGAGAAAAGTCTGGATTTTTTTCATGAGTTTGTTTTGCCTGGCTGCATTTCATTATGTTGTTCTGATGTCACGTTCAGAAGTTGTTGTAACGCTTTATCCTCAGCAATTTCCTGCTCAAACGGATTACTGTTTTGCCAACCTGTTTTTCCGTTCTGGCGAAAACGCTCGATCCTGCGAATGGTTATTTCGCAGTAAACCGGGTCGCTATCCATCGTAAAGCAGCGTCTCTTCTGTATTTCTGCGGCAAGCAGGGTGCTCCCCGAATGGCTGAAGAAATCGAGGATGACATCGCCTGCTGAAGAACTGGCCGAGATAATTCGCAGACAACTTTGCAGCGGTTTCTGAGCATAACAGCCATTGATATTCTCCTTTCGGTGCCAGAAATGTCTGGTTCTCCATACTACTGCTTCAACCTCTTCAACCCCTCTTTATCCTTGATAAAACGCAGCACCATTGCGATGATGAAGCCCCACGCGGTTATCGCAGCCAGGGCTATCTTGGTAGGATCTATCACCGGCTCAACCCGAACTCCCTGCGGAGAAGCAACAACAACCGCGACCGGGCGAGAGAGCGTGCGCCCAC
>CAYFVX010000038.1:0-11701 GCA_964346425.1 uncultured Chloroflexaceae bacterium
GGTATTACGATTGCTATTCGTCACGTGGAATATCAAACGGATACACGTCACTATGCACACGTTGATTGCCCTGGTCACGCTGACTATATCAAGAACATGATCACCGGTGCGGCCCAGATGGATGGTGCCATTCTGGTTGTTTCGGCACCTGATGGCCCCATGCCGCAAACGCGTGAGCACATTCTGCTGGCATATCAGGTGGAAGTTCCCGCTATTGTGGTGTATCTGAATAAGACTGACCAGATGGATGATGAGGAGTTGCTTGAACTGGTCGAGATGGAATTGCGCGAGTTGCTTTCCAATTATCAGTTCCCGGGCGATGATATTCCCATTATTCGTGGAAGTGCTCTTGCGGCAGTGGAAAGCACCAGCACGGATATCAATACGCCAGAATACGAGAGCATTCTTCAGTTGATGGAGGCGGTGGATAGCTATGTCCCGACGCCGCAGCGTGATCTGGACAAGCCGTTCCTGATGCCGATTGAAGACGTGTTTGGTATTAAGGGTCGTGGTACCGTGGTGACAGGTCGTGTGGAGCGTGGTAAGGTCAAAGTTGGTGAGACGATTGAGATTATCGGGATGACTGATGAAGCACCACGCAAAACGGTTGTTACCGGTGTTGAGATGTTTAATAAGACACTGGATGAAGGTTTGGCTGGCGATAACGTGGGTTGTTTGCTGCGTGGTATTGAGCGCAAAGATGTGGAACGTGGTCAGGTGCTGGCTGTTCCTGGTAGTATTAATTCGCATCAGAAGTTCAAGGCACAGGTGTATGTGTTGAAGAAAGAGGAAGGTGGGCGTCATACGCCGTTCTTCCCTGGCTACCGCCCGCAGTTTTATATCCGAACAACCGACGTGACCGGCTCCATTGAGTTGCCAGAAGGCGTTGAGATGGTTATGCCCGGCGATAATATTGAGATGGGCGTCGAGTTGATGGTGCCGGTTGCTATTGAGCAAGGTCTGCGCTTTGCTATTCGTGAAGGTGGTCGAACGGTTGGCGCAGGCGTTGTGACCAGCGTTGATTAAAGAAAACGCTGCGGCTTACGCATATCGTCGTCTGATAGAGATAATACGTATCTATTTGGTTGGGCCGGAGTTGGGAAGGTAAGTCTTTTCATTTTGTTCCCAAACCACGGTCTGGACAAACGAATTATTCGCAACGCAAGGAGTCTCCGCCGCATAGCACGTGTTTGCTGTGTGGTGGAGATAGCCACGTCTATCATCCACAAGAGATTTATACCAACTACTATCTGAAGTAATGCGCTGAAGGGAGCTGCACCCTACATTCCTTTTTTGTTGCTTTTGAGCGGGAAAGGTGCGCTTCTTGTGAGGAAGAATAATGGCCGTTGCAAAGGAAAAAAAGAAAGAACAACAGGCAAATTGGTTTGCCCGCTTGAGTGAGGAGTTCAGAAAAGTGATAGCTGAGCTCCGCAAGGTTGTCTGGCCGACGCGTGAAGAGACGATTCGTCTGACGATTGTTGTGCTGATTATCTCTGTTGTGATTGGTGTTTTCCTATTTATTGGTGATACCGTCTTCATCGCACTCTATAGTTGGTTTGTTGATATGGTGCAGTAAGTGTAAAGGTGGGGATGACCGTGGCTGAGCAAGAAAATTCGTTTAACTCTGAGTACATACAAGATGATGACCGTCGCTGGTATGTGATTCATACCTATTCGGGGTATGAAAATAAGGTGCGACAAAATCTGGAGCATCGTATTGAGTCCATGGAAATGGGCGATCAGATTTTTCGCGTTATTGTGCCCACTGAGGAAGAGATAGAGATACGCAATGGGCAGCGACGGGTGGTAAGCAAAAAGATTTATCCGGGGTATGTGCTGGTGCAAATGCGGATGACAGATGACTCGTGGTATGTCGTGCGCAATACGCCAGGGGTTACCAGTTTTGTTGGTCATGGCAATCGCCCGATGCCGCTTGATGATTCGGAAGTGAAGTCTATTCTCAAGCAGATGGAGGCTGAAGCACCGAAAGTACGGGTCAGCTATCAAGTTGGACAGACCGTCAAGATTACGGATGGTCCGTTTACAGATTTTGAGGGCATTGTGGATGCTATAGACCATGAACGTGGTCGTGTGCGGGTGCTGGTCTCGTTCTTTGGGCGTGAAGCTCCGATTGAACTGGACTTTTTGCAGGTCACACGATTGGTAGATTAGACGGAGAACCATTGTGGCAAAAAAGTTGATGGGGGTTATCAAGCTGCAGCTTGAAGCCGGCAAAGCCACGCCAGCCCCGCCGGTCGGTCCGGCTCTTGGGCAGTATGGCGTTAATATTATGGCTTTTGTCAAAGAGTATAATGAAAAAACTGGTGGTCAGGCGGGCAGTATTGTTCCAGCCGAGATAACCGTTTATAGTGACCGGTCTTTTACGCTCAGGTTGTTGACGCCGCCTGCAACCGATTTGTTGCGGAAAGCAGCAGGGATAAAGAAAGGGTCAAGCACACCGGCACGGGCAAAGGTTGGCACGGTTACACGGGAGCAGTTGCAGGAAATCGCAAAGCAGAAAATGCCAGACCTGAACGCTATCTCGATGGAGGGAGCCGAAAAGATTATTGCTGGCACTGCCCGAAGTATGGGTCTTGAGGTCGTAGATTAATGATTGTTTGTGGAGACAAACAGGAGCCTGGTTGTTATGGCTAAACGTGGCAAGAAATACCTGGAAGCGTTCAAGAAAGTAGAACCTTTCCATCTCTATTCTCCAGAAGAGGCTATTCGCCTCGCGCAGGAGACTTCGTTCGTTAAATTTGATGCAACAGTCGAAGTACACCTGCGATTGGGGATTGACCCGCGGCATGCTGACCAGAATATTCGTACCACGGTTTCTTTGCCGCATGGCACAGGAAAGCAAGTACGGGTGCTGGTCTTTGCACAGGGTGATGCTGCACGCGCTGCGGAAGAAGCGGGAGCCGATTTTGTGGGGAGCGATGATCTCATCGCGAAGATTGATAAAGAAGATTTCTTTGATTTTGATGTTGCCATTGCAACACCGGATTTGATGGGGAAGGTTGGTCGTATTGGTCGTAAATTGGGGCCACGCGGGTTGATGCCCAATCCCAAGAGTGGCACTATTGTGCAGCCGGCCAATTTAGCCCAGACGATCCAGGAAGTGCGTGGCGGACGTGTCGAGTTTCGGAATGACCGCACGGGGTTGTTGCACGTTGCGGTGGGTAAAGTGAGTTTTTCACCAGAGCAACTGTATGAAAATATTGCAGCTCTGATGGATGTTGTCAAGGTTGCCAAGCCTGCTGGTGCGAAAGGAACATATGTCAAAAGTGTGACGTTTTCCACGACAATGGGGCCGGGAGTACGGGTCAACCCGTCCGAGGCACAGTCTATGCCATTGGCAGCAAACGTTGCATAAATGCAAGAGTAGTAGGAACCATACAACAGGTTTTCAGTCTACCTGAGACAGTTGGTGAAGCTCTGTTGATTGAGAAGAAGGCTTCATAATGACCGGTAGGGTCGCCAACCGAGGTGGTATTTGAGCCGTAATATATCACGGCCTTTGTCGCTGATTATAGCCAGCCAGGGTTGACTGGTTTGCTGGTTATTGGCAAGCGACAGGGATGTGTGTGTATTGCTCAACCATCGTTCTCAGGCAGGCGGTGGTTTTTTTGTTGGTTGGATAGGCAAGAAAGAGAGAAATGCAATGCCAACACCGCGTAAGATTGAGACGCTGGCAAACCTCACCGAAAAAATGTCGCGGATACAGCTTGCTGTTGTAGCCGATTATCGTGGGATGACGGTTGCAGAGATGGCAGAGCTGCGCCAGAAGATGCGCGAATCTGGTGCTGAGGTTGTGATTGCCAAGAATACATTGTTGCGTATGGCTGCCCGTGAGACCGGCTGTGAGGCTATGGAGCATTTGCTGGTGGGGCCAACGGCCATGACTTTTGCCTATGATGATCCTGCAAAGGTCGCCAATACGTTGCGGGATTATCTGAAAGATAAGCAGAAGTTTTCTGTGCGTGGCGGGGTGCTGGGTACGAGTTTGCTTGAAGCGGATGCGCTGGAACAGGTAGCAAAAATGCCTTCACGCCAGACGCTCTATGCGCAAATTCTTGGTGGGGTGCAATCACCTGTTTCCGGTCTGGTGGGTGTGCTGCAAGCACCGATGTCAGATGTGGTGGGGTGTCTCAACTCAGCAATTAGTGATGTGGCTTATGTATTGCAGGCCCGCATTGATCAGATGCAGTCTGCAAGTTAATGTTGTTGAAAGAAACAAGTAACAAGTAAGGAGTAACGATACAATGGCGAGCGAGAAGATTCAGGGTATTCTTGACCAGATCGAATCACTCAACGTATTGGAACTGGTTGAGTTGAAAAAAGCGATGGAAGAGCGATGGGATGTTACCGCGGCCGCTCCGATGCCTGCAATGGGTATGCCAGCTATGGCTGGTGCGCCGGCCGGGGCACCGGCTGATGATGGTGGTGCCCCAGCGGCACCTGCTGAGGAGCAAACCGAGTTTGATGTTATCCTCAAAGAGATTGGTGCCAACAAGATTCAGGTCATCAAGGTGGTGCGTGAGCTTACCAGCCTGGGCTTGAAAGAGGCAAAAGAGCTGGTCGAAGGTGCGCCCAAGCCAGTCCGCGAAGCAGTAAGTGAAGAAGAAGCGGATGCTGCAAAAGCAAAATTGACAGAAGCAGGAGCAACTGCTGAGGTGAAGTAATGACCACGTCACCGTCGCAACCAGGACAGCAACCACCCGTCCTGGTTGCGCCTGGTTCCTATTCATTTTTACAGGATTCTGTTGCAGAGAGCCTTTCGGCCCAACGCTTGCATATACAGAAACATGCCGCTCGTTTTCAGGGCCAACAAAAACTCCTCACGCATGTGCAAGCTATTCTCCACGCCCATCGGAGTGGATTGATTGCGCTGCAGGGTGCGCCCGGTAGCGGCGTTACATCGTTACTTGCTCATCTGGTATCTACGCACCCGTATGCTTTCTGGCTGCAAGATGAAGATGCAGGCCAGGGAGCGACTGCGCTCTGTGTCCAGCTTATTGGTTTTTACGATCTCAAAGTTCCGCTCAAGCCGCCAGCCGCCGAGCATGACCCGCGTATCCTGGAACAGGTTCTGGAAGAAGTTGCGACTCATTGTTCAGCGGATGCCCCGGCGGTTCTTGTGATCGATGCATTAACTGGCGAAAAGCAACCCCGTGTTCCGTTTCAGCATATATTGCCCGCTACGCTCCCGCCACATGTGGTGGTTCTTTATGGTTGTGTGCCGGGTGCCAGTTTGCCCTATGAACCAGTTGCCCGTGTTTCATTGCCGTTTGCGCATAGGCAGGCGGAGGGCGAGCAGCGGCAGGTGTTACAGGCATCTGGCTGTGACGAATCACTTGCCCAGACGCTTGTGTCCGCTGCGCAGGGAAATTTTCTCTTTCTCCATCTGGCATATCGGATGATAGCGCAAGGTGTGCTTGCTCCGCAGTCACTGCAAGCCGGGCTGGATGCTCTCTATGCAACCTGGTGGTCAAGTCTTGATACGCAGGGGCAACGGTTGGCATTGCTGCTGGCATCTGCTGGCAGTCCGTTGCCGGTCAATCTTTGTTCGGAGTTGCTTGGGGGTGATGCGCAATCTTTGCTTACGACCTGGGAGAGGCTGGGTTTGATTGAAGTGGTGCATCATGCGGAGCACGCCCAATCTGCGCATGATGAGGCGTCAGCGACCGCGCAGGTGCTTCCGGAGCAGGCGGGTTCTACGGTGAGATATGCTCACTGGTCATTGCCAGAGTATGTGGCAAAACAGCATGGTGAGGCTCTGGAGCAGATGCATGCGGATGTTGTTGAGCTGGCTCGCAATCATGCAACCTGGGGTGTGGTTTCTTCTGCTGCGCCTGCCAATCTTGCCCAAAAAGACCAGGCAACGACATATCTTGCCAAAGAGTTTTCGCGCCATGCTGCGCTTGGTCCTGCGGTACATCGTCAAGATGTTTTGCCTATGGTTGCGGAGCGTACCTGGATACGCAATCAAGAGCGGCAGCATGGGGCTCTTGCCTGGGCTACCCGTGATCTGGCGTGGGAGTTGCGTACAGTTCTTGAGCAGCCTTTCACCAGTGCTGGCAAAGTATCGGCGACAACAACCGCATCATCTGATTTGTTGCTCAGGGTAGGGCGGGATGTGATGCTGGTGGGGACGCTGGCTTCGTTGACGCGGGCACTCCCTCCGCAAGCAGCGGTCGCCGCGCTGGAGATTGCCTTTGAGAAGCATGGACGTGAGAATGGGCTGAAGCTTGTGCTGGATGTGGTGAATCAGCTTCCTGATGGGGCGAATAAAGCGCAAATTTTGCGTCAATTGGGGGAAGTTTGTTATGCCAAAAAGAGTCGTACTTCGGCGATGCGTTTGCTGTCGCAGGCTCTCGATCTTGAGGAACAGCGTGTTCCTCCCAGTTGGCGCGACCAGCGCGACCATTTGCTGGTGGCTATGGTGCAAACGGCTCTGTCATTGGAAGCAATGGAAGTAGCTCTGGAGATTTGCGAGTATATCAATCATCGTGAGCAGCGTGGTATGGCAGAAACGAGCGTGGTACGCTGGTTGCTGCACCGCGGCGAGCTGGTGCGGGCACGCAAGGTTGCCAGTGCTGTTGTGCATGAAAGTCTGACTGCATGGGCGCAGGCCGAGGTGGTGGTGGCGTTTGCGCGGGCCGGGCAGTTGGCAAGCGCGGAAATGTTGCTTGGTGATATTGCGTTAGAAACGGCGGCTTCGTGGGCGCAGATTGAGCTGGCCTGCGATATGGCTGCGCAAGATGAGGAGGCGGCTCGCAACCGAATAGCGCAACTGCCCAATGAAAATCAGCGTGACCATGGGTATGCGCGGCTGGCGCAGGCCCTGGCAGCGGCCGGTCATCTCGCTTCTGCCCTGGAAGTTGTGGAACTGGTTGGGGATCAAGCGGTGCGTATCCAGGCACTTGTGCAGATGCGCGAAGGTTTGCAAGATAAGCAGGCCGCGCTTACTACATTGAAGCAGGCAGATAAAGGGATTGCTGTGTTGCAAGAGGAAGTTCGGGTTCCTCTGGTGGCGATCCTCGCGGCTGCCTATGCCTCGCTCGGCTATCGCGAGGAGGCTTTTGGGGTTGCGACGCAGTTGTCTGAAGGGGAAGAGCGGGCGCGAGCACTTTCGCGTATTGCTGTGGCTCTGACGCAACACGGGAGCTATGGTGAGGGATTGACGGTTGCGCGGTCACTCGCGGATGATGATGAACGCGACTGGACGCTGGCCGAGCTTACGCAGGTGCTGGCGCAGCATGGGCATTGGCAGGAAGCCCAGGCGCGGGCGTATGAGATTATTGATGAGAAAGCTCGAGCGCGAACGCTTGCCAATCTTGCTATTGCCCTGGCGCGGATGGGGGCTCCTCTGGCAGGGTTGCAGTTGTCCCGCAGTATCGCAACTTCGTATGAACATGCTCGTGCTTTGCTGTTTATTGCGCCGTTGCTGGTTGCTTCAGATTATACTGAAGAGGCGTTGCAGGTCGTGGAAGATGAAAAGGATATGCATTCTGCAGGGTATGCCGCAAATTTGCAACCGGTGCAAATACATCGTTATGTTACAGCTATTGCACTTGCGCTTGCAGAGAAGGGTGAACTTGAGCAGGCGCAGGAAGTTCTGCGCACGCTTCCATGTTCGTTTGAGCATACACGGGTGTTTCTCTCGATTGCTAAAGTATCTGCTGCCGATAATGCTGAGCAGGCGTATCGTGCAATGGGGCAGGCGATGCGTTTTGCAATTTTTGGGCGCGATGAGGCATTTCAACTTCTTGAGGAGGCATTGCCAGTTTTGGGTATCCTGGGTAGCCCTTCGCTCCTTGTTTCGCTGGCAAAAACGGTTTATGATATTGACAACTGGATAGTATAGGGAGGTTTTTTGTCGTTTTTGCGGCGTAGCCGCAAAAACGATAAAAAAACCATATCCTGCTTGCTCAAGGAGAAAAGATGGTTCATAGCACTTTTCGAGCCGGCTTGTTTGTGCTTTATCGTCTGGTTGTCGTTTCAGGCATGCTCTGCATGCTTGTGCTGGTTGGAGGAATGCGGTCTGATGCCACTCCGACGACCGTTCAGGCCGCTTCCAGACCGGTTGTTGTCCGCTTGAAGAACCTTTCCCCGTCTGATATTCGTACATTGAATCGCCGCGGCCTGGATTTGCTTGAAATGCGTGATGGGTCAGACCTGTTTGCGCTGATGTCTGCTGCTGAGCATGCATCGCTGATCGCCGAAGGGTGGGATGCCCGCCTGGATATGCAGCAGACCAGCTATTTGCAGCGGGATTCCCGCCAGGCTTTTCAGGGGGGCTACCGCACGGTGGAGGAAACGGAGCAGTTTCTGCGCGATGTGGCAGACCGTTATCCTGACCTGACCAGGTTGGTGGATTTTGGCGATTCCTGGGAAAAGGTGCAATACAATGGGGTGGAAGGGTATGACTTGCTGGCTCTGCACATCACCAATGAAGCAATCACTGGCTCCAAGCCAGTTTTTTTTCTTATGGGAGGCATCCATGCACGGGAAATTGTTTCGACCGAGGTAGCGACGCGGTTTATCAGTTTTCTGCTGGAAAGTTATGGGGAAGATCCGCAAGTAAGCTGGTTGTTGAATGAGCACGAGATTGTTGTTGCTCCTCTCACCAATCCAGATGGCTACAAGCTGGTTGAACGGGGATATTTACAACGCAAGAATATGAATGATAGCTATGGTGGGGCTTGTAGTGTTCCGCCAACCTTGTCGAATCAGTATGGCGTTGACCTGAATCGTAATTTCTCGTTCAACTGGGGGAGTGTGGTGGGTCCAGGAGCGAATCCGTGTACTCAGACATTCCCTGGCGGGTCGGCTGCTTCGGAACCGGAAACACAGGCGATACAGGATTTTCTGCGTTCGCTCTATCCCGATCATCCCTCGCCCGGTGATACGACACCGGCTCCTGCTGATACCAGCGGTGTTTTTATGACGCTCCATTCGTATGCTGAGCTGGTGCTATGGCCGTGGGGATATAGCAAAGACCCTGCGCCCAATAGCGTAGATTTGGAACGGTTGGGCAAACGGTTGGGTGACTTCAATGGGTATTATGCATCACAGGCAATCTCCCTGTATCCAACTTCGGGTACGACCGATGATTGGGTGTATGCCACGCTAGGTATCGCTGCCTATACGTTTGAAATCGGGCCATCGGATGGGTCTTGTGGTGGGTTTATGCCGCCCTATAGCTGCCTGGATGAAGCGGAAGGTGGCGGGTTCTGGGAGCGCAATCTGCCCGCTTTGCTGTATGCGGCTGGTGTAGCTCGTGCGCCCTATACGTTGCCTGCTGGCCCGGAAGTTCGGGATGTGCGGGTTATCAGTGATACGGTTGGGTATACGATGACGGCATTGGTAGATGGGCGTGGGAGCGATGTGGGAGCGGCAGATATCTTTATCGGTAGTGCGAGCACGTCAAACAATGGGATGGTTCTTCCGCTCGCGCCGGTTGATGGGACGTTTGATGCGCCGATTGAGCAAACGCAGGCAGTCGTGCCGCTGGAGCGTATCAGTGATGCAGGCTATGATCTCTCCGAAGCACCGGTGCTTTTGCTGACGCAGGCGCAAAACGCGGCCCATATGACGGGGACTATCAAGGCGAACTGGTTGCCCGCAGATGCACCGATGGGGCCGCGGGTGCAGCATATTACCGCTATCAGCGATACGCGCAATTTGACGTTGACGGCTCGTTTGCAAGGGACAGAAGAACCGCTCGCGGCTGCCGAGGTGTATCTGGGTACTACGCCCTGGCAGCAAGGTGCGCCGGTGGTGTTTCAGCCGCTTGATGGGGCATTTGATGCGTTTGTTGAGCAGGTGCAGACGGTGCTTTCGCTTGAGCGTATCAGGGCGATGGAAGGGTATGATGAGGAGCATCAGCGGCTTTTGCTGCTTGTACGGGGGCAAGATGCGGCCGGGGTCTGGGGCCAGAGTCGAGCAGGTTGGCTTGCGTTGTCTGATGCAATCACAACAGACGATCATCTGGTCTGGTTGCCCACGGTGCTGGTCTCGGAGCCTTCCCCACAGGTGCAACAAAATGAGTGAAGGGAACGTCATGCTACCAGGAGATAGATGTATAATGCCAGATACGGACAATGACTTCTACCACAGAGAAACCCAGAGAAACCTGGATGATATTATTTCCTGTCTCCTTTCTCCAGTCTCTGGGTCTCTGGGTCTCGGTGGTGAGTATTTGTCTTGTCATTGAAAGGAGTAATCTCTTGAAAGCAACAAAGCAGAACCAGAATGAAGAAGTAGGCGGGCTGGCTGGACTTGGGGCTGGCGTTATCGCTGGCGCGTCTGCGGGCACTGCTGTGATGCCGGTGCTTGGAACATTTACCGGTGCGCTTATTGGTGGGTTGTTTGGCAATGAGCTAGGCAAGACCATTGGTGGGCCGCTGCTTGATACATTTTCCTGGCCTGAAGAGCCGGAGTATCCAACGCCACAGCCAGTGCAGCCAGAGCAATCTGCACAGGCTGCCAGTGGGGAAGATGTGTTGTCTCAGTTGGAGCGGTTGAGCCAATTGAAAAGCCAGGGGATGATTAGTGAGGAGGAGTTTAAGGCGGCAAAGGCACGGTTGCTGGGGTTGGGATAGCGTTTTTAGGAAGAGGGTGTTTACGGCTCCGCCGCAAACACCCTCTTCCCGCTTTTTGGAGACTGTGTCATTCAGGAATCCACTATTTGAGCAGATGGCGCAGGGCCTGTTCAGATGTGGGGTATTTGAATTGATACCCGGCATCTTGCGCTTTTTGCGGCACAACGCGTTGTCCTTCTACCAGCATATCGCCTACTTCGCCCAGCAAAAACTTCAAGCCAAACTTTGGCACGGGTAGCCAGCAAGGTTTGCCCAGGACTTTCGCCAGTGTTTCACTGAACTCCTGGTTGGTCTGCGGTTCGGGGGCGGTGGCATTCAGGGGGCCTGAAATGTGCTCGTTTTGCAATGCCAGCATAATTATGCCTACCTCATCATCGCGATGAATCCACGAGAACCATTGGGTGCCAGGGCTGATAGGCCCACCCATATAGAAACCAAACATTTGGGCCATCTGTGCCAGTGCTCCCTCGTCGGGATCGAGCACAATGCCGGTGCGTAGCAAAACGGTGCGCACGCCATGTTCTTCCGCTTTTGCGCCTTCCTGCTCCCATTCTACGCAAACACGTGCCAGGAAATCCTGGCCGGGCGATCCACTTTCGTCCAGGATGGTATCGTCGCGGAATCCGTAATAGCCGACGGCTGAACCACTGATAAAGACGTGCGGTTTTTGCTCTGCGGCAGCTATGGCGTTGACAATGCCGCGGGTGCCGAGAATGCGGCTGTCGTGGATTTCTTGTTTGTAGGAATCACTCCAGCGTTTGCTAAAGACATTGGCTCCTGCCAGGTGAACAATCCCATATGCGCCATCAATGGCACTGAACCATTCACCTTCTTCTGTTGGCGTCCAGGCAACAACGGCACCGGGCACTTCGTTGCGTGCTCTGTCTGGATGGCGCGAGAAAACGACAATCTCGTATCCTTCCAGGGAGAGTTGCTTACAGAGAGCTTTGCCAATCAGACCGGTCGCGCCGGTCACTATAACGCGTTTTGTATCTGACATAATTTTTCCTTTCAAAAACACAAACCAAAAGAATTACTTGCCTAGACTTTGGCCATTTCATGGAAGGCATAAGCATCGGTAACTACGATAG
>CAYFVX010000039.1:0-11670 GCA_964346425.1 uncultured Chloroflexaceae bacterium
ATAGACAAAGAACTGTGGTGCAAAATGGCACACTCTGTCATTTCATTGCAATGCGGGTTAAGGAAATGGCTAACTTTCATTTCCCCCATTTTTCCCCCTTGCGTTTACGACATTGCTTATGGTACTATAGCATGACTATGTTTTTTATGGTACTATAGCATGACTGTGTTTTTTTCGATTCTAGCCGGGTTTTGCCATGACTGTACAAACAGAACAACAAAATATTGTTCACATCCTCGTGGTCGAGGATGATATCCACATTGGGCGACTCATAGGCTTGACGATGCCTTCGCTGGGGACGCCGTATAAATTCACCAATGTTATGAGTGCCGTAGAAGCATTGGAGCTCTGGAAAAAGGAATCGTTTGACTTGCTACTGACAGATTACAATTTACCTGGCATGAACGGGTTGCAGTTGATTGAAACGCTGCAAAAGCAAGGGGTAACTATACCCATTGTGTTGGTTACGGCATATGACAACCCGGAGCTTGAACGACAGGCGCACAAGTTGGGGGTCTCGGCATATATCCCCAAGCCATTTGCCATAGATGAGCTTATTGAAACCATTCGTGCGCTTCTTCCCGATCTTGAAGACATTGATTCTTGACAGATTGCTTCCTCAACAGGTGTTGCCTGCGGCCGGCGTAGGGACAATACCTTTCAAATACCGTGACGGAGATGCCGCATTACTTGGCAAACATGCGCCTGCGGCATAGTCCTGTATCTGTCTGTAACCACTGGATTTCCCCCAATGTCCATTTCTTCTGCGGCAAAACCCGCCCGACTGCTGCGCTGTGGATACATCACCTGGCGTGAAACTACAGAGTCTCCAGGCCGCTACTACGGTCTCCCTGGTCGTTACATAGTTTCCCACTCCTGAAAAAATGTGATACCATAAAAGAGTCATGCGACATAAAAGACCATTGTGGTGGTTTAGGACCGACGGTTCTTGCCTGACCCCCTCATCATGAACCGGCATACCAGTCAAAAACAACACTGAGCAATCTGCGCAGAAAGGACATTCAGATCCTTTGTGCAGCACCATTTTATAAAAACACTTTGCATACGAGGAACAAAGGATAATGACACCTACAATAGAAAGCTTGCAGGCTGAAAATGCGACATTGAAACAGCGTATTACCGAATTGGAACAGCAGAATGCTGCACTGCTGAGTACGAGTGGAACGCAGAAAGTGGGCACACCGTCTGCTGAGTCCAATAACAGATTGCTGGGCGATGATATCCACAATCTGCTCGTGCATACTCCTGTACCCGTCTGTGTCTTTCGTGGCCCGGACCATATCTATGAAATGGTGAATGAACAGTACCTCACAATGATTAACCATCGTGAAGTGCCTGGCAAATCGTTGCGCGAAGCCTGGCCGGAAGCCGCCGGCCAGGGGTTCTACGAACTCTTTGACCAGATATATAGCAGCGGTGAGCCATTTCATATCCACGAATCCTATGCCAGCATTGACCGTGACCAGAGCGGCGAGTTGCAAGATGCCTGGTTTCATCTCGTCTATCAGCCATTTCGCAATGCGCAGGGCGAAGTCGTGGGGATTTTTCACATTGCCCTCGATATGACCGAGCAAATCCAGGCACAGCGCGAACTGGATGCCAGAAACCAGGAAATCGAGCGGCTCAACGCGTATTTGCAGGAGCAGTATGCAGAACAACGCCGGAGCCAGGTGTTGCTGGAAAGTGTTATCAACAACTCACCCTCCATCATCTATGCCAAAGATACAAAATGGAACCTCACCCTGGCAAACGAGCAGTTTGCCAGATTGCTCAACCAGACTCGCGACCAGATTGTTGGCAAAAATGACTACGATCTGTTTCCCGCAGATTCCATAGACGCTATTCGGGCTAACGACCAGCAAGTTCTGGCAAGTGGTCAACCGATTTCCGTGGAAGAAACGCTCCCCCTGGAGGATGGTATCCATACCTATCTCTCGATTAAATTTCCGTTGTACGACGCGTATGGCAAGATTCATGGCGTTGGAGGTATCACTTCGGATATTACCGAACGGAAGCAAGCAGAAGACGAACTGCGCCTCTTCAAAACACTGATTGATAATGCTCCCGATGGGATTGTCGTCTCCACACCGGAGGGTGCTGTCACGCATGCCAACCCGGCCTTCCAGCACATGCTTGGCTATGGTGCGGAGGTGCTGGGAATGCACGCAGCTACCTTCACCGACCCGTCGAGTGTTGAGGCATTTGCCAGTGCATTTCAGACGGTCCAGCAAACGGGGAGCTGGCAGGGAGAATTAACCTATCTGCGAGCCGATGGCAACACGTTTCCCGGAACCGTCTCCAGTTTCCTTGTCCGTGATGAGCAGGGAGAAACCCGTGCTGTCGCTGCCATTATCCGCGACATCACCGAACGGCAGCAGATGGAGCATGCCATGCGCGAAAGTGAGCAACGTCTGCGCTTTATTCTCGAAGGCAGCAACGATGGTGCATGGGATATGGACTTGAAGAATGGAGCTTCTTACTACTCACCACGCTATGCTGAAATGTTAGGCTATGCAACCGAGGAGTTTGGCAATACGTCTGATGCCTGGTTCAGCCGCATCCATCCAGATAACGCTCCGCTGGTCAACCAGATGTTTGCCGACTATCTGGCTGGCAAAACAGCGATTTATGAAAATGAACACCGTTTGCAACACAGGTCGGGCGAATGGCGTTGGGTGCTGGCTCGTGGTAAAATTACCGTCCGGGATGAGCAGGGCAACCCCACGAGAATAACCGGCACGATCTCCGACATCACCGAACGCAAACAGGTGGAGCAACAATTGCAAATCTTCAATGCGCTGGTCGAAAATGCCCCCGATGGTGTCTGTGTGATCAACCCGTCTACGAATGCCATCTGGTATGCCAACTCCGCCTACCGCACGATGGTAGGCTATGGCAACGAGATTATCGGAATGGAAGGATCCGAACTGCTGGCGATAGACCGCGAGCAATTTGCAACCATCAATACTGACATTCAAACCCACAACTCCTGGCAGGGTGTCATTCCTTGTCAGCGCAAAGATGGAGGTCGGGTTCCAACCCATCAATCCATCTTTCTCATTTTCGACCAGCAGCAAAATGTGCAGGCTCTTGCCGTTATCGCGCGGGATATTACCGAGCAACAAAAACAGGAGGAAGAACGGCTTGCACTGCAAGAACAAATCATCGAAGCGCAACGAGCAGCTCTGCGTGAACTTTCCTCACCACTTATCCCCATCGCTGACAATGTCGTTATCATGCCGCTCATTGGCAGCATAGATAGCGGACGCGCCCAGCAGGTGATGGAAGCCTTGCTGGAAGGTGTGGCGCACTATCAGGCCGAAACAGCTATTCTGGACATCACCGGCGTCTCCGTTGTAGATACGCAGGTTGCCAACGCGCTCATCCAGGCAGCCCAGGCGGTGAAACTGCTTGGCGCACAGGTGGTGCTTACAGGTATTGGCCCCGCGATGGCCCAGACGCTGGTAGGACTGGGCGCAGACCTGAGTAGTATCGTGACCCGTGGAAACCTACAGAGCGGTATAGCCTACGCCATAACAGAAACAGAAGGAAAAAGAAGCGAATGACCTCAGAACTCCAACACCTGCAGGCTGAAAATGCGATGCTCAAGCAGCGTATTGCTGCACTGGAGCAGCAGCGCGAAACAAAAGAGAAATACCCGCTTTTTGAAGCCGGCCCGGTCGTTTTCTTTCGCTGGATTGCCAGCGAAAACTGGCCGGTCGAATATGTCTCGCCCAATGTCAGCATCTTTGGATACACGGCTGAAGATTTTTTGAGCGGACAGATTAGCTATCCTTCTATTGTCTACCCAGAAGATTTGCCACGGGTTGCCGAAGAAGTGCAAACCTATAGCCAGGAGGGAAGAACCAGCTTTGAGCAGGATTACCGCATTTTTAGTGCCGAAGGGCAGGTGCGTAAGATATACGACTATACCAGCATCATACGCGATGAAGAAGGGAACATTACGCACTATGAAGGCTATATCTTCGACATTACCCGCCAGCGTCAAACCGAAACCGCCCTGCGTCAGAGCAAAACCCTCCTGCAACGTGTGATAGACAATTCCCCGTCCATTATCTATGCCAAAGATACGCACTGGCGTCTCACCCTTGTCAACAAGCAGTTTGCCAACCTGTTGAACATGGAACCGGAACAAATCGTTGGAAATAATGACCATGAACTGTTTCCCCCCGATGAGGTCGAGGCTATGCGGGCAACTGAGCGGAGCGTTGTCGAATCCGGCCAACCGATTTCTCAGGAAGAAACATACGTACAGGATGATGGTCCCCATACCTTTCTTTCGATAAAATTTCCTATTTACGACTCCACCAGCAATATCTATGGTGTTGGAAGTATCACATCCGACATTACTGAACGCAAGCAGTTGGAAAAAGAGCTGCAAGAACGCGAACAACGCCTGCGTCTTATCCTGGAAGGCAGCAGCGATGGAGCCTGGGATTGGAATATCGCCACGGGTGAAGCGTTCCTCTCTGACCGCTGGATGGAAATTCTAGGCTACGCGCCGGATGAATTGCCCAACAATGTCGAAACCTGGATGCGGGTCATGCATCCCGAGGACCAGCCAGTGGTCAATCAGACCTTGCAAGACTATCTGGCAGGAGAGCGTGAGGAATATAGCGTTGAACATCGGCTGCAACACAAATCTGGTGCGTGGGTATGGGCATTAAGTCGCGGGAAAGTGGTGGCTCGTGATGACGATGGACGACCGATTCGCATAACTGGCACCACGACCGATATTTCCGAGCGCAAACAGGCAGATGCTGCCTTGCAAGAGAGCGAAGAACGCAATCGCCTGCTCTTTCAGAATATGGCAGAAGGCGTTGTCTTTCACGCGCTGGTCTACGATGAACAGGGAACGCCAGTGGATTATCGTATTCTGGAAGTCAATCCATCCTTTGAACGGATGCTACAAATGCCCCGTTCAGCCATCATTGGCAAACTGGCAACAGAAGCGTATGGGGTCGAGTCGGCTCCCTTTCTCGATATCTATACCCGTGTCTCAGAGAGCGGAATTGCGGAACAATTCCAGACGCCGTTTGGTTCAAAGATGTTTGATATTCGCGTCACCAGCCCGCGGCGTGGCGAGTTTGTCACCATGTTTTTTGACATTACCGAACAAAAACGGCAGGAAGAAGCCCAGATTGCTTTGCAAGAGCAGATTATCGAAGCACAACGAGCAGCCCTGCGCGAACTTTCCTCCCCGCTCATTCCCCTTGCCGATAACGTGGTTATTATGCCGCTCATTGGCAGTATAGACAGCAGGCGGGCACAGCAGGTGATGGAAGACTTGCTGGAAGGCGTCGCACATCATCATGCGGAAACGGCCATCCTTGACATTACCGGGGTCTCGGTGGTGGATACGCAGGTTGCCAACGCGCTCATCCAGGCAGCCCAGGCAGTCAAATTGCTGGGGTCACAGGTGATACTGACTGGCATTGGTCCCACGATGGCACAAACCCTGGTAGGATTGGGCGCAGACCTGAGTAGTATCGTGACGCGCGGCAATTTGCAAAGCGGGATTGCCTATGCGCTAAACCAGAACCAGCATCCATCTTGAAAACTATTGCAGACAGCACTCGACAATGAACCCCTGCGTTTCAGAGCTACTATCCTGTTCTGGGAGAACTATATGGCATATCAAAGCGAAATGTATGCGCCAGAGGATATTGACTATCTGCAACAGCGGATTGCCGAGTTAGAACACCAACTACAAGAACGTGACCATGAACTGGAAACACTTCGCAGAAATACCAATCTGCTGCAACAATTCTTCGATAACTCACCCGCTGTGATGTTTGCCAAAGACAGCCAGGGACAGCATATCCTGTCCAACCGGCAACTTGAAGCATTCTATGAAGTTGCCGCCGGCGAACTGGTTGGCAAAACAGACGACGAACTTTTCCCATCCGAAGTGGCAGCGTACATGCATCAATGTGATCAGCAGGTGTTGACCAGCGGCGAACCCATCGAGGTGGAAGACCTTATTCCCGATGGCGACATCATGCGAGCCTATCGCACCATCAAATTTCCCATCTATAATCCACAGCAAGATACTATCTGTGCTATTGGCGGTATCGCCACAGATATTACCGCCCATCTGCAAGTGGAGCAAGAACTGCAGCAACAGCGTGATTTTGCCGAGGGCTTGATCGAAACTGCGCCGGTCATTATCCTGGTGCTCGACAAACAGGGGCGGATTGTTCGCTTCAACCCATACATGGAAGAGTTGACCGGCTACTCTTTGCAAGAAGTGCAGGGGGATGACTGGTTAACCCGCTTTTTGCCCGAACGAGATCATCCGCGTATCCAGCAAATATTTACCGATGCCATCACCACATCGAAACTGATTACTGGCAATATCAACCCCATCCTGACGCGCAATGGCACCGAGCGAGAGATTGAATGGTATGGCAAAACACTCGCTGATAGCAACGAGCATGTGCTGGGCACCCTCTCTATCGGCGTGGATATTACCGAACGGTTGCGGTATGAACGGGAACAGGAAGCAGTTATTCATGTCGCTTCTGCCCTGCGCACCGCCGCCAACCCGGATGAAATGGTGCCCATTCTGCTTGAACAGGTTGTCTCGTTGCTCCATGCTGAAGAAGCCGAACTCTATCTCAATAGTCAGGAAACGGGCAAAAAGATAGGAGAACATGCAACGAGTGTCCTGGCAACCATTGCTCACAAGCATCTGGAGGCATGTAATGAGCGCAACGAACAGGCCGGCAAACCATACCAACCGCTTATCCAGAACGATATCCACAATAGTCAGGAATGTCGCTCTGCCGCTTTTTTTCCCAAACACATTACGGCATTTGCCTGTGTCCCGCTTATTGCACAGGAGGAAACTATCGGCATGCTCTGCACCAGTAGCCGGCAACCATTTTCCGAGAGCCAGATACGCTTGCTGACCGCCATTGGTGATATGGCTGCCAATGCCCTGCATCGAGCCAGCCTGCATGAACAGACACAGCAACGCTTGCAACATATCCAGGCCCTGCGTGCTATTGACCGGTCTATTACCTCAAGCCTTGATGTCTACCATCCGCTCCAGACGCTCCTGGAACAGGTGCGCAAACATTTGCAAGTGGATGCGGCAAACGTTATGCTGTACAACCCGGTGACGAGAATGCTGGAGCATGTCGCCTGTCAGGGATTTCATACCACGCTTATTGAACGAACAAGCCAGCATATTGGCGAAGGGTATGCTGGTAGCGTTGCGCTCAATCGTCGTCTGCTGGCTATCCATACCATTGCGGAATATTGCAAAGATGCACGCCTGCCACTCCTGCAAAAAGAACAATTCGTAACCTACTATGGTATTCCCCTCGTCTCCCAGGACACCATCAAAGGCGTGCTGGAAATCTTCCATCGCAAACCGTTTGTCGCAGACCAGGAGTGGCTGGATTTTCTGGAAGCAATGGCAGACCAGGCCGCCATCGCGATTGAACATGCCGAGCTTTTTGCCGAGTTTCATCGCACCAACGATGAACTGGTGCTGGCATATGATGCAACACTGGAAGGATGGGCACGGGCGCTTGAGCTACGAGATGTCGAAACCTCCGGCCATAGCCAGCGGGTGACGACGCTGACCGTGCGCCTTGCGCGGATGATAGGAATTGCCGAAGATGAAATGGACCACATCCGCCGCGGTGCCATCCTGCACGATGTCGGCAAAATAGCCATCCCCGACTCTATTCTGCTCAAACCCGGCCCACTCACCGACCTGGAATATGGCATTATGCAATTGCATACCACCTACGCGTATGATATGCTCTCGCCCATCCCCTTCCTGCGCCCTGCCCTGGACATTCCCTATTGCCACCACGAAAAATGGGATGGCACTGGCTACCCACGGGGTCTTAAAGGCAAAGACATCCCCTTGCCAGCCCGTATGTTTGCGGTCGTAGATGTTTATGATGCGCTCCGCTCCGACCGTCCCTATCGCAAGCAATGGTCTGAGCAAGCAGTATGGGAATTTCTTCAGGAACAATCGGGGAAACACTTTGACCCGGACGTGGTCGAAGTGTTTTTGCAGCTCATGCGGAATACGTGATGACAGGGTCGCTCATACCAGGTTCGGATGAAGAGTTTCTTTTCACCACGGAGGCACAGAGAGAACAGGGTCTCCCCTTCTCTCTGCCCGAATCTTGGCGTTCTTGGCGTCCTGGCGGTTTCTCTAACGATTCAAACGTATCTGGTATCATACCAGGCTCGGATGAAGAATGAAAAAAAACTGCCCGAATCTTTGCCCGGATGTCCGGACTTTGCGCCCTTTGCGTCTTTGCGGTTCGTTGAACTCATGACCCGAATGAGGTATCACTCACCATCCAGTATGCCCTCCAGGACCGATGGTCTGGGTTTGCCGCTGTCCTCTTTGCCGAAATCGTTACGACGAAAGACGACCTTGCCATCTACCATCGTGAGCATCACCTGCCCCTTGAGATGTTGCCCGTGCAGCGGGGAATTTTTTCCTTTGGACGAGAAAGAGGCCGTGTCTACCGTCCAGGTTTGCTCCGGGTCAAAGATAACAATATCGGCACACTGGCCCGGTCGCAGCGTGGAAGGTGAGCGACCAAGCACCTGGGCTGGCCCCTCGGTCAATTTCGCAATAACATTAAGCAAATCGAGCGCACCCGTATGCACAAGCGTCAGCACCAACCCCAGGGCGGTCTCCAGTCCGCTGATGCCACAGGCAGCCAGTGCATACTCACACGCCTTGTCTTCAAACGTGTGCGGCGCATGGTCAGTGGCGATAGCATCAATTGTGCCATCACAGAGACCTTCTATCAACGCCTCCACGTCGCGCTGACTACGCAAGGGAGGACTGACGCGCGTACTGGTATCGTAAGGGGGCAGGAGCGTAGGGTCAATCCAGAGTTGTGAGCGAAGCTGGTCGTTATGCGTTGCGCGTTTTTTTCGCTGGTTTTTGGGTGACTGGAAAGCGTTTTTTTGTGGTGTATAGTTGACCATCGAGCCAAGCACCCAGTACTCGGAGAGCGTGAGATGGTGTGGGGTCACTTCGGCCGTCACATGCACGCCACGTTTTCTGGCTTCGCGGATAAGGTCTACCCCGCCGGCCGTGCTGACGTGGCAGACATGCAGGTGTGCACCGGTATGCTCGGCCAGCATAATATCCCGTGCTATCTGTGCTTCCTCCGCCGCGGCCGGGTAGCCGGGCAAGCCGAGCAGAGTGCTAACTTCACCCTCGTGCATGGCCCAGCCATGATTGAGCCGCTTGTCTTCACTGTGGCTCATGATTGGCACATCAAGCATCGAAGCATATTCCATAGCGTGCCGCATAAGCGCAGGGTCGCTCACCGGGTCGCCATCATCGCTGAAAGCAATACAGCCTGCCTCAACCAGTTCCATCATTTCGGTGAGCTGTTTGCCGACACGCCCAACCGAAACGGCACCAATGACATCCACATGCACATGGCCGCTGAATGTGCCCGTTTGTCTGACCTGGCGAACCGTGGAAGGATTGTCGTAGGGTGGGTTGGTGTTGGGCATAGCACAGACCGTGGTGAAGCCGCCACAGGCGGCTGCCATCGTTCCGCTTTCAATCGTTTCTTTCTGTTCCTGGCCGGGTTCACGCAGGTGGGTATGCAGGTCAATAAAACCTGGAGCAACGACGTATGCCTGCGCATAGATCACTTCAACATCCGGTGCCGCTTCAAGCTCCTGGGTTGCTTCCGTGAGTTCAAACAGACGACTGACTTTCCCATCTTCAATCAGAATGTGGCCCAACTGGATAACCCGCTCAACCGGGTCGAGAATACTACCATTTTTGATGAGGTACCGCATAATCTTACCTTCCCGAAAGCCGATAGAGGAGTGCCATACGCACGGCAACCCCATTGGTAACCTGCTCTTCAATCACCGACTGTGGCGACATTGCAATCTCGGACGTAATTTCCACACCGACGTTCATTGGACCAGGGTGCATGACGAGTACCTCATCACTGACTTCCTGCAGCCGTTCTCTGGTGAGAGCAAAAAAGCGGTGGTATTCGCGGACTGAGGTAATCATGCCACTCAATTGCCGTTCTTTTTGCAACCGGAGGGCCATCACCACATCTGCATGTTCGAGAGCCTGGTCCAGTGAATGGGTGATCTGTACCTGCGGCCAGAATGTTTGCCAGAAGTGGACAGGGCCAAGCAGTGATGGTGGAGCGCAAAGCGTAACGTTCGCGCCCATTCTCGTCAATCCCCAGAGGTTTGAGCGAGCAACGCGGCTATGCAGAATATCGCCAACAATCACCACATTGAGGTCTTCCAGACGATTGAGCTTCTGCTTGATAGTAAACATATCCAGCAATGCCTGCGTCGGGTGCGCATGACAGCCATCGCCCGCATTGATGACCGAGCCATTGAAATGTTGCGCGACCACGTAGGGAGCACCGGCATGGGGATGGCGTATCACCATAATGTGTGCGCCCATTGCCTGGATCGTGCGCACGGTATCTATCAAAGACTCGCCTTTTTCGATACTGCTGCCACGGGCGGTGAAGGTGCTGACGCTGGCGGAGAGTGAGCGGGCTGCCAGGTCAAAGGACAGGCGGGTGCGGGTACTATCTTCAAAAAACATATTGACGACAATGACGCCGCGCAAGGTAGGCACCTGACTGATTTCGCGTGACAGGATTTCTTTCATACTGTCGGTAGTTTCAAGGATTTCCTCGATTTCCTCCCGCGTGAAATCATGCAGATCGAAGATATGGCGACGGGTTGGCCCTTCGCTTGTTTGCTCCTGCTGCTGCTGCTCCTCTTGCTGCATTCTTTTTCCTCACTTACGTCGCTGGATGGACGATCAGGACTTCATCTGCTCCGTTATCAACCTCCGTCAGGCGTACTTCCACTCGCTCGCTGGTTGAAGTGGGGACGTTTTTACCAACAAAGTCTGCACGAATAGGGATCTCACGGTGTCCACGGTCTATGAGCACGGCAAGCTGAATGCGGATGGGGCGTCCCAGGTCGGCCAGGGCATCCAGCGCAGCACGTACCGTGCGGCCTGTATAGAGCACATCATCAACCAGGATGATAGTGCGCCCTGTGATATCCAGGTCAATTTCTGTTTTCCCAACCAGGGGAGAGGGACCACGCACACTGAGGTCATCGCGGTAGAGGGTAATATCCAGGCTCCCAACGGGGACATTTTGCGCGTCAACCTCGCCCAGAGTGGCGGCAATGCGTTCAGCCAGAGGGACACCACGGCGGCGAATACCAATCAGAAAAAGATTGTGTACCCCTTCGTTGCGTTCAATGATTTCGTGCGCGATACGGACCAGGGCGCGGTGCATGTCCTCAGCATTGAGAATTTGTTTTTCTCGCATATCAACTCTTCTCCATCACGTTGTGCCCTGTGCTGCAGTAGGCGCAGGTTGACCCGGATACTTCGAGACAGTGTCACCTGCCCCAGGCCACCTGTTCTTCGGTATAATCACCCTATGAATATAAACGTGCCATGGGCGGATTTTGGGAGACAGGCTCTTTTTTTCGCTAGTGCAAGATTTTGTATGAAAAGTCTGCTGGATTGTAGCATATCTGTACAAGAGCGTCAATATGGAGCGGATAGGTAACCATGTCTTTCGCAAAGTCTTACGTTACGTGGGGTTGCGAGGG
>CAYFVX010000040.1:0-11630 GCA_964346425.1 uncultured Chloroflexaceae bacterium
GCAAAGGCGCAAAGGCGCAAAGATTCCGGTCAGTCTCCTGTAAAGTCACCAGGACGCAACGATACCCCAAAAACCTCTGCCCGGTTGCCCGGCCCTTTGCCCGGCGCTTTGCGGCTTTGCGCCTTTGCGCGAGACTCTGCCCGGCTGCCCGGTGCTTTGCGGCTTTGCGCCTTTGCGCGAGACTCTGCCCGGCTGCCCGGCCCCCTGCCCGTCCCCTACTCCTCAAGACCATTCACAACCCGACGAATACCATCCTTAATCCACTCTGCCCCGAAATTTATCAACAAACCCAACCGCATATCTGCCATTCGCAAATACGTCAACACCTGCTTGTAATGAATAGAAGCAATCTGCTCCACAGACTTGAGTTCAACAATAACCTTCCCCTGCACAATCATATCCGCCCGGAAACCAGCTTCAAGCACAACATCCTCATACACAATCGGCAGTGGATACTGACGCTCCACGATGAACCCACGCTTCCGCAACTCATATTCCATCACCGTCTCATAGACCGATTCCAACAAACCAGGACCCAACGCAACATGCACCCGATACGCCGCATCAACTACCTGCTTTGCCACCTCATTCTCCGTCATACACCCACCATCCTCCTAAAAAACTGCAAAGATTCCGGTCAACCTCGCGCAAAGGCGCAAAGGCGCAAAGATTCCGCGCAATCTCCTATAAAGCCACCAGGACGCAACGATACCCCAAAAACCTCTGCCCGGTTGCCCGTCCCTCTGCCCGTCCCTCTGCCCGGCCCTTTGCGGCTTTGCGCCTTTGCGCGAGCCCCTGCCCGGCTGCCCGGCATTCTCCATTCTCCATTCTCAACTCTCCATTACCACCAGCCACGTCACCAGCTCAAAGTCACTCTCCTCATCCACCTGCTCCTCCTGCGGCAGCAACTGCCCGCCACGCCCGGCCAGCATATTCAACGCCATGCGCCGCTGGAAGGTGCGCGTCAACGACTGCACCGCCCGCTCCAGCAAATGCGAATAATGCCCCATATCCGCCCCATCCTGCGTGCGCTGGTCAAACAGGCGACACAACGCCTCATACGGCGTCGCCTGCTCCGCACACACCACGCGATAGATTTCCAGAATCTGCCGTGGCTGCGCAAACCCCAGCCGCACCTCGCCATCATCGCGCACATACACCAGATAATAGGGATGCAACGGATTAATCTCGCTGCTGCGCTGCCCCGCCTGCTGGCGCAAACAAAAAATCACACCCGGCGCAATCAGCGCATAATCGGGATGCGGCGGCACCACCGCATACAAGCCCAGCGGCGCGGCCGCCAACTGGCGGCGATTGCTCTGAATATACTTGAGCAGATCAATACGAAAATCATCCAGCGTAAACTCGTTCAGCGTCATCTGCTCATTCAGGTCTTCCAGATCGAGCACCTCATCCTTGAGCCGCAACAACTGCTGATCACGATAGGAAAGCTCCTGCTCCACCAGTTGCCGGTCAAGCTGCCCCGCCAGCACATTCTCATCGCCCGTGGCCGTAATATCCACCAGCGCCATACGCGCCTCCACCCGGTTCTTGAGGTTGATATACTTGTTCAGGTCACTCGTCGGCCAGAAATTCACCAGTTGGATACTGCTGTTCGGACTGCCAATGCGGTCAATACGGCCGAACCGCTGGATAATGCGCACCGGGTTCCAGTGGATGTCATAGTTCACCAGATAATCGCAGTCCTGCAAATTCTGCCCCTCGGAGATACAATCGGTTGCAATCAACAGGTCAATCTCCTCATGTTGGGGAAAACTGACCATCTCAGCCCGCTTTTTTGCCAGTGGTGCAAAATTGGTCAGGATATGCATAAACCCGTTGCTGCCAAGCGTGGTGCGGTTGCCATGCGTGCCACCCGTCACCAGCGCAACGTGGATGTGCAACGTACTCCGCGCCCACTCGTGCAGCGCGTTGTAGAGATAGGTTGCCGTATCTGCAAACGCAGTAAACACCAGCACCTTGCGATTGGGTCGCCCATCGTGCATGGTCGTCGGGTGCTGCACCTTCTGCGCAATCAACTCTTGCAAACGCGCCAGCTTCGCATCGCGCTCAACCGTCACCCGCTCGGCGGACGCCAGCACAACACTGAGCTGCTCCTTATCGTGTTGCAGGTCATCCAGCCAGCGGTCAACATCCAGGTGCGCCATATGAAACGAGAGCTTGCCCACCTGCAAGGCCGCCTGCAACTCCTCATCGTCCACATCATCCACTGCCAGTGTGTCGAAATCGAGCGTGGGGTTCTCGTGGCGATACTGCTGAAAACGGCGGATACGCTGCTGCAACAGCTCGATCTTCTGGACCGTGCGCTCCAGCGTAATCGCAAACGCCCGCACCGAACTCTCCAGCCGCTTGAGAAAATTCACGCGCATCATCCCAATCAAAAAATGCTCGCGCGTACTCTGGCGGAAATTGCGCACCAGCGTGCGGTCGTAGCGGTCTTTATACGCATCCAGCACATACGCCGTGGGGTTGAACAGCGAAAGGCGATAGCCGGAGATTTCATTATTCAGCCGGTCATACGACATGAAACGTTGCCAGAGATCAACCTGATCAATCACCACCGACACCGGCTTCTGCCGTTGCGGAAAACCACCAAGCTGGTGCAGAGTCTCCTGGTAGTAGGTCTGAATATGCTTGCGCGAGCGTGCAATCGTCAACTCATCCAGCAGCGTAAACAGGGCCGAACTGAGGCTATTGAGCAAATCCCGCGCATCGCGGCCGCCCTCCTGCCTGGCCCAGGAGCTAAAGCTGCGCTGCGCGGCCGCCAGCGTATCACGCAGGCTGCCAATGCCGAGCGACTGCTTGAACGCATCATCGCGCCCCTCCGTCAGGAACGCCAGTTGATTGCGCAAATCGTTCAGGTCATTATTGACGGGTGTGGCCGAAAGCAGCAGCACTTTCGTCTTCACCCCGCTGCGAAGAACATCCTCCATCAGTCGCTCATAGCGGCTCTTGCGCACCACGCGCCCATCCTCATCCTGCTTGCCCCGCGTGTTGTTGCGGAAATTGTGCGACTCGTCAATCACCACCAGGTCATAATTACCCCAGTTGATCATCCCCAGGTCAATATCGCCCGACCAGCCACGCTCGCGGCTCAGGTCCGTATGCGCCAGCACCGTATAGCTAAAGCGGTCACCGAGAAACGGGTTGAGCACACTGTTATTCTGCGCCTGATAGACCGTCCAGTTCTCGCGCAACTTCTTGGGGCAGAGCACCAGCACCCGCGCATTGCGCAGCTCAAAATACTTAATAATCGCCAGGGCTTCATACGTCTTGCCCAACCCCACACTATCCGCAATAATACAACCGTTGTGCGTCAATATCTTATTGATCGCCCCACGCACACCGTCGCGCTGAAACGCAAACAACGTTTGCCAGATAGCCGTATCCATCAACTGATTCTGCTCCGCCAGCAGGTCGCTCTGTGCCTGCTGATCGAGATAATCGCCAAACAGATGAAACAGGGTCTTGTAATAGATGAACTGCGGGGTATTATTCGCGTAGAGTTGGTGCAGATAATCGAGCACTTGCTGCTTCACATCCACCACCAGACGCTCATCATGCCAGAGTTCATCAAACCAGGCTTTGAGGTCGCGGCGGTCGCGCGTGCTGTCCACTTCCAGATTAAGCTCAATATTATTGGTGCCGCTCGCGCCCAGGCCCAGGCCAGCCACGGTAAAATTGGAACTTCCCAGGATGGCCTGCTCCAGCCCATTGAGCGCGATATGGTACATCTTGCCATGCAGCAGGTTGGCCCGTCTGACCGAGCGCACCTCCACCCGTTCGTGGATCCATTCGGCGCACTCGCGGGCCACGCGCTTCTGCTGCAACTGGTTCACCAGATGCAACCCCTCATCCACAATCGCAAACGCTTTCGCCTCCTGCTTTTGCGGATCGGGGTCAGCAATGCCCCGCGGCTCGCCATACAAAAAACGCAGATGGGCAATCGATTCCAACTGCTGCTTGAGCGCATCAAAGGCATAAATGGTAAAATAGGCGGAAACAATCGAGAGCGACGCACCCGGCGCGATATGCTGCTGCAAAAACGCACCGACACTGCCGCGGCTATGATTATCGCGGATACCAGAAGCGAGGGAATAAGCGGAATCAGAAGAGGCAGGTTGTGGCATAAGTACACTCCTCACGACAAGCAAACACATTTATCTGCCCAAAATTATAGCACTTTTTCGCAAAAAAAGCCCGGACAGGATGAATCGCAAAGTTGCAAAGAGCGCAAAGAGGGCCGATTCCGTCTTGCCCAGGGACTCTGCTGGGAAACGCGACCATCCTGCCCGAACCTTTGCGTCTTTGCGCCTTTGCGCGAGGCCCTGCCCGGACGTTCCCAACAGAGACCTCCGCTCCAACGCTCCAACGCTTCAACGCTCCAACGCTTCCACCTCATCCGGCTCCAGCATGCGCCACTTGCCAGCCGACAACTTCCCCAGCACCAGACGACCCTCACGCACGCGGATAAGCCGCCGCGTCTCCATCCCCAGAGCGCGTGCCACCTCACGGATCTGCCGCTTGCGCCCCTCGTGCAGCACAATCCGCACCCACGTCCCCGCACTGGACTGGTGCATCACCTCGACTTGCGCGGGAGCCGTGCAACACCCATGCAACACAACCCCCTGCCGCCAGCGGCGCAGCGCATCCTGCGAGGGCGCAGGATGCAACAACGCGTGATACTCCTTCTCCACCTGAAAGTTAGGATGCGTCAACCGATGCGTCAACTCGCCATCATTGGTTAGCAGCAGCAACCCCTCACTATCCAGGTCCAGCCGCCCGACCGGAAACACCCGCTCCGCAATCTTGACCAGGTCCAGCACCGTCGGGCGTCCCTGCGGATCGCGTACCGTCGAAACCACACCCACCGGCTTATGCATCATCAGATAGAGCCGCGGCGGCGGCGGTCGCACCGGCTTGCCATCCACCAGCACCGCATCCTCGTCCAGATTGACGCGGCTCCCCAGCTCGCGCACCACCAGCCCATTCACCCGCACCCGACCAGCCGCAATAAGCTGCTCACACTCGCGGCGCGAAGCCACCCCCGCCCGCGCCAACGCCTTCTGCAACCGCTCTTCCATCACCCAAACCCTTTCCTCATCGCCTCGTCGTTCCCTCCACCAAAGGCAAACACGCCTCGGTGATATAATCAAAACGGAAATTATTTGCCAGATACTTGAGCGCAGCCGCCACCCGCGGCGCACATTCCCTCACCTGCTCCACCAGCCGCAGCAAAATATGGATCTCGCCCAGTGTTGCCGCATGATACACCTCGGATACCCAGGACACCGGCAACGACTCCAGATTTTGCACCGTCCACTCCTGCATAAACGACTGCTCATTGCCCTCGGCAACATCCAACCCCGACCCATCCTGCCGCCCGGCCGATGCCTCCTCATCATACACATACTCGACATGGATATACTTCTGCAGGATAGCCAGAATATCCTCCTCGTGAAACGGCTTGCGCACAAAATCATCGCACCCCGCCATCAGCGCCGTCGAACGTTCATCCTCAAACGCGCTCGCCGTCAGCGCAATAACCTTTGTCGCATCCCCCCCCACAGAAGCCTTGATACGCCGGGCCGCCTCATAACCATCCATCACCGGCATACGCATATCCATCCAGATAAGCTCTGGCTGCCACTCCTGCCAGATTTCCAGAGCCTCCTGCCCATTGCAGGCTTCGCGCAACTCAAAACCGAGCGCAGACAACAATGCCACCAGCAACTGCCGATTATCGCTCTGGTCATCCACCACCAGCAGCCGATGCACAGGCTGGACGGGCTTCAAACCAACCACCCGCGGCACATGCTGCTTCATACCATAGACTTCCTCTTTGACCACCGCAAACGGAATATCACACGTAAACACCGACCCCTGGCCCGGCACACTGCGCACATCGAGCGATCCGCCCATCATCTGCGCAAACTTCTGGCTGATAGCCAGACCCAGACCGGTGCCCTCCTGCGCCTGTAGGCCAGCCTTCGTCTGCACAAACGCATCAAACAACACCGCCAGCTCATCCTCAGCCATGCCCGGCCCGCTATCTTCCACCTCAAAACGTAGCATCGTCTGCTCCATGGGGAGCGAGACCGGCAACGTCTTCACCCGTACCGCTACCGACCCCTGGCGGGTAAACTTGAGCGCATTCGACAGCAAATTCGTCAAGATTTGCCGCAGCCGCACCTCATCCGCCTGCACATAGCGCGGCACATCAGGCGTGCGATGAAAGGTCAGCAACAACCGCTTATCCTGCGCCCGCAGCAAAAACATACTATACAAATCATCCAGCATACGATTGAGATCAAAGGAATGGCTATTGAGCGTCATGCGCCCGGCCTCTATCTTCGAGAGATCCAGCACACTGTTAATCAGCGCAAGCAAATGCTCACCACTGCGATGAATAATCTTGACATTCTCCTGAAACTCGGCCGGCAATGTCTTGCTGCGCTGCATAATCTGCGCAAAGCCCAGAATGGCATTCAACGGCGTGCGCAACTCGTGGCTCATACTGGCAAGAAAGACACTCTTGGCACGGTTGGCCGCCTCGGCTGCATCCTTCGCCTTTTGCAACACCTGCTCCATACGCTTGCGCTCCTGCACCTCCGCCTGCAACGCCTCATTTGCCGCCGAAAGCGCGGCCGTGCGTGCCTCAACCAGATACTCCATATGGCGGTAGAGATTGGCATGCACAATCGAAATAGCCGCCTGGCTGGTCAACACATTGAGCATCTCCACCCGCTCCTCGGTAAACGCACCAGTCGCCAGATTATTTTCGAGATAGAGAATCCCGATCAGCTCCCCCTCATACACCAGCGGCATACACAGGATAGACTGCGGCTGAAACGCCTGGATGTAATAGTCTTGCACAAACGCGTGCCCCTGCCGCGCATCACGCAGCACAATACTCTCCCGCATGCGCGAAACATAATGGATAATCGTAGACGGAATCGTATCCGACGTCATGGGCAAACACTGCAAAACGAGCATCTCATCGCTATCAATCTCCTGCTCTGCCTCAATAACCCACTTCCCCCCCTTCTGCAAGAGCAACATCCCGCGTTGCGCCCCGGCATTCTCAATAAACACATGCATCAGCTTGGTCAGCAGTGGCTCCAGCACAATCTCGCCAAAAATCGCCTGCGATGCCTTGATAATACTGAAGACATCCAGCGTACTGGAAAAGCGGCCATCCGTTTGATTGATCGAGCTGGTAATGCGCACCTTCTCCACCGAAGGCGACATCTCCTTATTCATAATCTGCGCATACTGCGCCTCCAGGTCCTGGACCTTTGTGCTGGCTCCCCACTGGTGATAGGCATAATGCGCATCCTGCAAATAGATAGACGCAATCCGCGTGCGCTTGCGGCTGGCATAAAACCCCGCCGCCAGTTCACACGCCAGTGCCTCCTCATTGATATAGCCATACTCACGCGCCATATCAATCGCACGGTCGAAATAATCCCGCGCATCGCGGTCATTGCCAAGCACATTGGCGCGTTCCGCCTCCACCAGATACCACTTATGCAAATGGTTCATCGGCGCGTGCTGCGCCCATTGCTTCATCTTCTTCTGATTGCTCGCCACCTTCTCCAGATGCCGCGTGATAGACGACATATGATGCGGCCCCGTCACCCGCTCAAACACACCGGGCTTCTTGCGTTGCATACGCAAATTGCTCACCAGAGCCAGCCGTGCCAGCGAATCATAAAACGACAACAACGTCAGCGAAAACGACCCCACTGCACTTGCTGCATACGTCTCGGCCATCGCCGCATAATCCACCGCCTCGGCATACTGATGAAACAGATAACTCAGGATGAGCTTGTTGAAATAGACATAGTACATGGCTGTCTTATCGTTGGAAGCGCGATGCAACGGCACCATCGTCTCTTCTTGAAAACGCTCCCCCATCAACGCACAGGGGTCGCTCGACTTGCCCATCAGATTAAGCACCACCTGCCGATAGAGGCCATTCATATACAACGCCCGCGACTGGCGAATACGCTTCAAAACCTCATCGTGCTGGCGCATCTCCGCCTCAAGCTGGTCAAGCTGGCTACCGGTGAAAAACGAAAGCGTCGAAGAAACATACAACGCCAGCGCAGCAAATTCCAGATCCCCCACTTCCATGCCCAGTTGATACGTCTCAATCAACGGATAGATCGTCTCCCTGGCGTGCTCTTTCCAGTGCCGCACAAAATTATTAATAACCATCAGCGTGCGCGGCTTCAACTCCCTGGCATCAAACCGATCCAGCAATTGTTGCGCCAGTTGCCCATAGCGATAGCCCATATCAATATCGCCAATATCGCCACACAGAATCAGCGCATACGACGCATAGGCATGCGCCGAAATGGGCGTATAGCCATAGGTCACCGAAAGCGTTACCATCTTGAAGGTAATCAGCGTCATCAACTCTGGATTGGCAACATAGGCCGCATTGATCGTGCTGGTCAGGATACGCATGGCAGCCAGTTTATACTTATCAATCATCTCTGGCAGATGGAGCAAATCCTCAAACGACCGCTTCGCCAGCGTTGACCGCGTCTCCTGCAAGCCAGCCAGCACATCCGACTGGTCGGGGGTTTCGCGAAACGGAATCCCCAGAGCTTCCAGCACCCGCAACGCAATCTGCACTGCCTCGACATGTTTGCCCTGCGCAATAGCCGCCCGAATCTTGATCTCATAAACCTTGATCGAATCCAGTACATCAGTGACGTGTCGCGAAACCAGCTCAATCAATTGCTCCATTTCCACAAACGAGCCATTGAGATACGCTGCCTCGGCCGCCTCCCCATGCAGTTCAAGCGTCAGCGCATGCTGGTTCTGCCAGCTCTGCTCATCCAGCAGCGAAATCCCCACACGCAAATACTTGAGGGCTGGCTCAAAAGCCGCCGAAGCCTTCGCCTTCTGCCCGGCCAGCAAATTGAGCTGCGCCAGTTCAATCTTCTCACTCGGCTCGGTGATAAACGCCTGCCCATGATTGAGCTGATTGACCACATCAAAAATATACTCTTCACGCTGCTCCGGCGGAATATCCAGCAACAGCAACGTGCCAATGCGCCAGTGAACTTCCTGCCGCTCATTTTCAGGTATCAGCGAATAGGCCGCCTGCTGAATGCGCCCGTGGGAAAAGGCATACTCCGCCGTCACCGCATCTACCAGACCCGGCACATCCATCGTCATCAGCTTATAGGTATCGCCCAGCGGCACCACCACCCCCTCCATAATCGCCTGCTCCAGGTCATGCGCCGCCTGACTGACCGGTTTCTGCGAGACAACCGCCAGCTTGATCAAATCAAACTCCGTGCCGATACATGCCGCCAGTTTCAACACATTCTGCGTCGTGAGCGGCAACCGCTGCACCTTCTTCGTCATCAGATCAACCACATTATCTGTGATTTTCTGCGATTGGATAGCCGCCTGACTCCAGCGCCAGCGTCCACGCGTATAATCGAAATCAATCAGCGTCTCCACATAGAGCGAAGTGAGAAACTCCTGCAAAAAGAACGGATTGCCGCCCGTCTTCATCACCACCACTTCCGCCAGCAAACGCGCATAATCCTCCTCACAATACAGCGTCTCCACAACCATGCGCGTCACCGCCGAAACCGGCAACGGTTCCAGCACCAGTCGCTGCACCCTGACATTCGCATGCTCAATCGTCTGCAGCATGCGCTGCAATGGAAACGCTGCATGTGAGTCTCCATTGGTGCGATACGTCCCAATCAACAACAGATAGCGGCTATCCGAGGCCGTCATCACCTGCTCAAGTAGCTTGAGCGATGCCCCATCCGCCCACTGCAAATCATCCAGAAACAATACCAGCGGATGCTCCGGCTGCGTAAAGACCTGCATAAACTGCTGAAAAACCAGATTGAAACGATTCTGTGCCTGGGATGGCTCTAGCACAGGTACGGCAGGTTGCTTGCCAATAATCAACTCGACTTCCGCAATAACCTCAATAATCACCTGCCCATTCGCCCCCAACGCACCGAGCAACTTCCGCCGCCACTCCGCAATAGCCGCCTCCGTTTCCGTCAACAGATGACGCATAAGCGAACGAAACGCCTGGATCAGCGCAGCATACGGATTATTGCGATGAAACTGGTCAAACTTGCCAGAGATAAAATACCCCCGTTGCCGCGTAATCGGCTTATACAGCTCCTGCACCAGGGCCGTCTTGCCAATCCCCGCCTCACCCGTGACGAGAATGACCTTGCTGGCTCCCGCGCTTACCTGCTCAAACGCCTCAAGCAACGTTGCGACTTCATTCCCACGCCCATACAATTTTTGCGGAATAAGAAAGCGGTCGGGTATATCATGCTGTCCGGGAAAGAACATTGCGAGCAATTCATTGAGTTGCGCAACATCAACCGCATCCTCGGTTCCCCCCTCATCCTCTTCCTGCTCAGCCACCTGCCCGACCGACGTAGAAAGCAACTCATCTACCGTTCCCCCTACCTGTTCAAGAGCGGACAGAATATGTTGCAAATCTGCCTTGAGACCATAGGCAGATTGATAGCGGTCTTCCGCATTCTTCGACATCAGCTTGAGGATGATAGACGAAAGCGCAGCGGGAATATCCGGGTCTTGTTCATGCGGGGGAACAGGGTGGCGGGCGATATGCTGATGCACCAGTTCCAGTGCATCATCACTGAAAAACGGCAAACGCCCCGTAAGCAACTCATAGAACGTCGCCCCCAGCGAATAGAAATCGGTACGATAATCCATCGCCCGATTCATCCGGCCAGTTTGTTCGGGCGACATATAGGCCAGCGTGCCCTCCAGCACATTCGGATTGCGAAAAGCGGGCTTTTCACGCGAGAGGACGGTGGAAATACCAAAATCTATAATCTTGACCTGTCCGGTCGTCGGCTTATAGACAATATTGGCCGGATTGAGGTCCTTATGCATAATATTGTGCTGATGGATTTGCCCGAGGATATCGGTAACCCGAATAGCCAGATGGAGAAACTCTCGCAAGCTCAAACGCGCAGCCAGCCGCAAACGCGAAAGAGAATCACCGCCAAAATCCTCCAGCACCATAAGCCAGCGATTTTGCGCCGTCTCGAGCGCATAGACCCGCGGAACGCCTTCCATATGCAGATTTAGCGTCACCTCATACTCACGTTTAAACCATGCAATACGCTCCGGCGAGGGATACGCTTCCTTCAACACCTTCAAAATGACTGGAGACTGGTCCGTCTGACGATGCGCACGATAGACAAGCGAGTTCGCACTTTCATAAAGATGTTCATAAATCTGATACCCAGAGATTATGTGCATGGCAAAATTCTCGATTCACTAATAAGGGAACAGGTTACTTTTGAGATTAAACGAAAAAGCCGCACATACAAGCAAACGGATACCTTCCCGCTTCCCGATGGTCACGGCCTGGCTGGTAGCCTTTCTTTCCTTCACACAGAAAAAAACGTAACGAAAGCCTCATTATAGTATACGACCCAGAACATTACTCTTCCAAAAGCTCATCCTCCGCTCCAAACAACCGCAGCCACTCCTCAATCTCATACGCACTCAGATTGCGCTCCTTCTGGTGACCTTCTGATCTGACATGAGGCACCTCTGGCTGCTGCCCC
>CAYFVX010000041.1:0-11610 GCA_964346425.1 uncultured Chloroflexaceae bacterium
TTTTTCGACGAAGTCGAAAAACGCAAACACCCCACGCCAAAGGGGAGTGTGAGGGGACCTGGTTCCCTCACGCACCCACAGGTAACACCCATTGAGGGGTCAGGCCCCTCGCAACCCATGCGCATGAAGCTAAGCGGTTTACCGCTTTGCAAAGCGGGGGATTGGGGGTTGCAAACCCCCGAAAAATGCTTTTGTTTTGGTTTTTTTGCGGCGAAGCCGCAAAAAAACCAAAACAAAAAGGGGTTTGGGGCTGCGCCCCAAAGGGAAATATGCGTTAGCTTCATGCGCATGGGGTCAGGCCCCTCGCAACCCGCATGTGGTGGGTGTTGGGGACGGCGGAGCCGTCCCCAACACCCACACAATCCTGTGGCGGTCCGCCGCCTGCGTCCATATTTGCGACAGCCATGTTCCCCTTTTCCTCTTCGTTGCAGCACACTACCCATTCTGGTATAATCAACAAGGTTTGCGTACAATTAGGACGAAGGAGGAAGCAGGATGAACCGTGCTCCGTGGCGAGCCATGCTGCTCGCTTTTCTGCTACTTTCCAGCCTGGGTTTGCTGGTCACGTGTGGCAGTGCGTCGGACGGGGTACTCTACGTGCAAGATGTGATAGATAAAGCACAAACCTATGCGGGAAAAGAGATAACTGTTGATGGTGCCTACGTCTGGCGTCCTGGTGACCCGGATGTTTCTGTGCTGGCTCTGGGGGTCAGTACTTTGGACAGTGGTCTTGATGCACAACCAATGGGCGAGCCCGTCTGGATAGAAGGGTTTCCAGCCGAAGTGACGGCTGATTTGCACCGCCCTGGTGATGCAGTCTATGGTTTTGTGCGGGTAACCGGCACGTTTGAAACAGGGGGAAATTATGGCCCGGATGGGTCGTATAACCATCTCTTACGGGTTGCTCAGGCGCGTAGTATCGAACATGTCAAACGAGTTGAACATGCCATAGAGAAAGCTTCGCCAGGCGAAGGAAAAATATCATTTTTTGAACTGCAAAATAATCCAGAAAAGTATAATGGACAAAAAATCACCACGCAAGGGTATTATTTTTGGAACAAAATGATCTGGGTTCTGGCCGAAGGGGTTGCAACTGAAGAAGATGGCAGCAGTCCCCAGCCAATGGGCGACCCTATCTGGATGGAAGGGTTCCCCCCACCCGAATCTGAAAAGTTGAATCAAGGACCGAATAATAGCTATGTGTGGGGCAAAGTGGAAGTGACCGGGACATTTCAGTCTGGCGGCGGGTTTGGGCGCGATGGCGCCTACCAGAATATTCTGTATGTCGAAGAAGCCAAAGCTCTTGAACAGCCATAGTCAATCATCTTGTCCCTCCAATAATCCAGGAGTGCTCGCATGTACTATTTCATTGAACCTATGACGGAAGATGATATTGAAGCCGTACAAAAGGTTGAGCACGTCAGTTTTACCACGTACTGGGAAACCAATACCTATCGGCAAGAGTTACGCGAGGCGCAAACTAACCGTTACATTGTTGCCCGCAAGAGCAAAAAGCCTCCCCCCCCACGCCTGGATCAGCAAGGAGGTCGTTTTTCCAACGGCTTGATACAGACCCTTTTTTCCTTGCTCTGGAAAAAAGGGGCGTCTGGCAGAATCTATCCGCTCGTGGGATATGGGGGGCTGTGGATTGGGGCAGATGAGGGGCATATCACAACGATAGCGGTCCATCCTGTCTACCGCCGGCAAGGTATTGGCGAGTTGTTGCTCAATGGTCTGATTGATCTCGGATTTGAGATGCATGCAACAATATTGACGCTTGAAGTGCGCGTATCAAATGTTGCAGCCCAGAACCTGTATCTCAAGTATGGGTTTGTCCCTGTGGGTCAACGTCCCCGCTACTATCTCGATAATGGTGAGAATGCAATGATTATGTCTACTCATCCTATTCAAAGCAGCATGTATCAAGAACGGTTGCGGGAAATCCGCTGGCAGCTTTTCACGCGCTTGCGGGACCAGGCGGCCCTGCACGAATTTGAGCCAGAAGACCCGCAAAACGGGAAATATCACGCCGCACTCCCAAAGGAGGCAGGCAAGCACTCACCCAAACAAGGAAAACCGACAGACTCCAGCAGAGGCTAGTCCTCAAAGGGAGACCATAGACGATAGACCGTGGACGGTAGACACGGACAAGCACCTGCCGCAGTCGTCTCTCCCCTTTGCAAAGGGATAAGACCGGTGCGGAATATACCCCTTTGAGACCACCCCAACTCACATGGGTAGAGATTTTTCGATGGCAAGAACCCTGTTGGGGATCGTCGTTTTTAACCGCGGGATATGCCCACATGTGACGTTTCTTCCGCGGCTACAAGCCAGATTTTTTGACAGCTATGCTCGCCATCTTGAGGGTGTGGCAGAATATTTTCCGAAATGGCGTGTATCGCTTGCAAAGCAAGGGGACGGGGAAACACAGTTGCCCAGAGCTACTTCCGCGCGAGCGGAAAACATCTGTCACCCCCCCCCATCTTGACATGAGCTACACACGCATGCTACCATGTTCGCATAAGAAGTGTGCCCCTGAAAAGGGGTAAAGGGTGTTTGGGCCACCTCGCCGCGGGATAGTCCCGCATACACAGCCCAGTAAAGTCCAATCCATGCGCCATCGCATTTACCAGACTCAAGCACTGATTTTGCGTCGCAGCAATATAGGCGAAGCCGACCGCTTGCTCAAAATATGCACGCCCGGCGGCAAATGCCAGGTTATTGCCAGAGGGACACGCAAAACGAGTAGCCGTCTAGCTGGTCATATCGAGTTGTTTACCCATACCACGCTCATGCTTGCCGTCGGGCGCAGTCTCGATGTGGTGACCCAAACCCAGACTATCCAGTCTTTTACTCGCTTGCGCACAGACCTGGCTCGTTTGAGTTGTGCGTATTATGTTGCAGAATTGTATGACGCATTCACCCAGGAGCAAGAAGAAAACCATCAACTCTTTGCACTTATGGTGCAAATATTCCGAACACTCGATACAACATCCAATCTGGAGATTGCCCTACGTTTCCATGAATTGCAACTGCTTGACAACACCGGCTATCGGCCCAACCTGCACCACTGTGCCGTGTGTCAACAACAACTCACGGAAGAAGCAAATCGTTTCAGCCCAACACTGGGCGGAGTTCTTTGCCCGCAGCACACATATACTGATGCGCAAGCATTACCTATGAGTCTGAGTGCATTTAAAGTGCTGCGCCATATCCAGCGGCAACCATTTACCGCTCTTGAACCCATCACACTTTCAGCGGATGTGCGTGTCGAAATTGAACAATTGCTTCGTTTATACCTGCAGCACATTCTGGAACGTCGTCTCAAAACCGTCGCTTTGTTTGAGTCGTTGCGTGAAGCCGGGCCTCTGCCATCAGCGGTTGATGAACCCTCAACAACGCATCCACTCAAGGAGTTGCATCATGGCATTCATTGATGAGTTGCTTGGACGCGATGAAAATATCCTCTATGCTGCGCGACAGCATGTGGTCTTGCTGGTTAGCCGCATCTTCACCAAATTGATCCTCATCGGCATCCTGGTCGCAACTGCTATCGTATCCGCCCAGGCTTTTGCGAACAATACAACTACCATTATTGCTGGTTTTACCGCCAGTCAGCTTATTCCCGCCCTGGCATATTTTATCAGTGTGTTGCTATTTTTGAGCATTTTCAGTGACTTTCTGCGCTGGAACGCGGAACAGTTTCTTATCACTGACCGTCGGCTTATCCAGATATTTGGTGCGCTCAACAAAACCGTCTTAGATTCCCCGCTGGAGAAGATAAGCGATGCCCGCCTCACCCAGAGCCTCTTTGGGCGTATGTTTGGCTATGGGACGCTCAATATCTATACCGCCACCGAAGATGGATATAATCTTGAACACATTGTTGCCCCGATGGACTTCAAGCGAGCTTTGATGGAAGCCAAATACAACTACGAGCGCGGGTTTGGCTACCTCGATACGCCCCACCAGAGTCATGCAGTAGGCTATGAAAACGTCCCCAATCAACAGTATTCCCAGTCCGAAGCCCAACGCAAGATACAAGAACTGGCAACCCTGCGCGACCGGGGCATTCTCTCCATGGACGAGTTTGAAGCCAAAAAACGCGAAATTCTGAACAGAATTTAGGGATTAAACCATGTTCGGGTGAATAGTTGAGAAAACTGGTGCGAGAAAGCGCATTGCAGCCACTCATCACGCATCATTCATCACTCTTCACTCGTCACTGGTATCAATACCTTTCACGTCAAAACTCAAGCACACTCAAAATGCTGGCGAAATCGTCCGTCCATAGCGGCACATCCTCCTCACGCTCCAACTGTTTCCACCGGTTGTCTGTTGCCAATGGCCCCAACGCTTCGCGGCTGTTTGCCAGCACAACCCACTGCGAGGAGTTCTTCCCCTGGGCAGCCAATTTCTCAGTGATCTGCATATCATCGCGGTTTACCGCTACCACATCTGCATCCGCTGCCAACTCTGCCAGCACGGGCTTGAGATTTAAATACCGGTTGGAAATATGAAACGCCAGCAGACCATCCGGTGCAAGTTTGCGGAGATAGAGCTGCAACGCCTCACGTGTCATCAAGTGTATCGGGATAGCATCTGAGGAATACGCATCCAGCACCATCACATCATACTGATTGTTCGGTGCCTCTTGCAAAGAAAGACGGGCATCCCCCAGCACCACTTTTACATCCGCCGCACAGTCCCCAAGATAGGTGAAATAGCGCGGGTTGCTGGCAATCTGCAGCACAAACGGGTCTATCTCATAGTAGACCCACTCCTGGTCGGGCTGGCTATATGCCGCCAGCGAACCAACACCAAGCCCCACGACGGCAACGTGCTCAATGGCATCTTGCTTATTCAGGCTGGCAAACACCTGCCCAACCGGTCCTGTACGATGATAATAACTCAGCGACTCGCACGCACGCTCAGGGTCACGACTCTGCACTCCATGCAAGGTCGTGCCATGCACCAGCAAATGCATATCCTTCTCCCGATCATGCCGCACTGTATGCACCCCAAAAAAACTCCGCTCCTGATGCACTACTTCACCGCGCACTCCCGCATACAAACCGTAACTCACCAGCATGAGCAATGCAACTCCCAACCCAAAGCGCAAAGGCCGACGCGAAAAGCTAAAACAGAGCAACAACGGCAAACCAAACATCAGGGCAAGCTGCACTGGTCTGGTACCAATGCCGCTTGTCTGCACCCCCACAATCAAGCCAGCCGTCAACAGCGCAAGCACCAGCGGCAACCAGACATCACGACGATGCCGCTGCACGGCCCACCACTCCCGCAACCACGTAGCCGGTGACCCGCCTTGCTGCGCCTCCACCCTTTCAGGTTCTTCACTCGCGGTCTCGGCAGAAGATGACCGCTCTTTTGCCGGCAACAACGAGAAAAAGGCCACCAACACCAGCATCAACGGATACTCTAGCACATTGTCAAACAGGAGGGGGGCAAGCAACGCATTGAACAGGCCACCCAGGGCACCACCAATCGAAAGCCACATATAAAACGCAGTCAGGTCTTTTGCCGCCGGACGGTCGCCTGCCAGTGCCCCGTGACACGCCATCGTGATAATGAAAAACACCAGCAAATGCAAGGGAAATAGCAACCAGATAGGATCCGTTGCATCCGTAATCAGCACAATCAACAATGGCAACAACACAATCGGTAATGCTCGTACCACCAACCAGTGCGGAATGGGCGGTTTGCGAGCAAACACCAGCACATAGGTAAGCAGATAGAGAGCCAGCGGCACTACCCAGAAAAGCGGAATGGCTGCGATATTGGTCGAGAGATAGGTCGTCACGCTCAGCATAAGACTGGAGGGCACAACTGCCCACAACACCCAGCGCAGACGCCGCCGCCACGTCAACCCGACAACCCCATGTCCCGATTGCTCGGCGGAGTCCTTCATCCGGACGGCGGCTGCCTCTTCTGCCTGCTGTTTTTGGGAGACAGTGTCCCGCGCACGCCAAACGAGCCACCCGCTTGCCAACATCAAAACCACATACAGCACATAGCCACCTGCCCAGAACCAACTTTGCTCTTGCAAGCGGAGCGTCCGCTCCAGCACAAATGGATAGATAAGCAACCCCAGGATGCTGCCCACATTGCTCGCAGCATATAGAAAATAGGGGTCATGTGCTGAAGGATGATCTGTATAGGAAAACCAGCGTTGTATCACCGGGCTACTGGTGGAGAGCACAAAGAACGGCAACCCTACCGCTACCGCCAGCACCGCCAGCAACCAGGGGATGGGACTGGTTTCCGTCGGTGGATTCCAGCCAGCGGGGACACTGATGGGCAATATCAGGAGCGGTACGAGCAACAAAACTACATACAATGCAACCTGCTGCCGAATACGCAGGCGTGTTGTGATAGCATGCGCTGAAACGTAGCCCCCCAGCAGGACCGTTTGATAGAACAACACAGCCGTATTCCATACAGCCGGGGAGCCACCCAACATGGGAAGGATCATTCGCGCAAACATGGGTTGCACAAGAAAAAGCAATGTAGCACTGACAAACATAGTGAGCGTATAAATAAACAACAAGGTTGGGCCTCTCTTTTACATAGGGAAAAAATAGAAAATTCGGTGAACTTCGGTCAGGCGATTGAAAAAAATCGGGGAAAGCGGTTATAATATAAAGATAGATGTCCAGGTTTTACCACAACAAAATACCCTCCCGCGAAATTCCCTGGGGCTGGCGAGACATCGTCGCTGTCCTGCTGCTTGTCGTTGGCGGCGCACTCACCTTCATATTGCTGGCACGGGTAATCATCGCCATAACAGGCTGGCAAGTTGGGAACGGCATGACGTCACCTGTTCTTTACATGGCAAGTGCAAGTATCTATGGCATTCTCCTTTTGGGAGTCTATCTCTTTGCCGCACGCCAATCGGGATGGGAGGCACTGGGGATACGCCGACCTCCCTGGTGGACGATCACCATCACCCCGATACTTTTGCTGGTCGAAATGACAGGCATGGTTCTCATCAACAACATGATAGCATACCTTCGCGGAGAAATGTTCGTCAATCCGCAAATGGAAGCTCTGACCGGTGGCGAACCGCTGGCACCATCCATGCTCGTGTTGTTGCTCTTACTCATTGCGGTACTGGCTCCGATTGCCGAAGAACTCTTTTTCCGCGGCATGCTCTACGGCTGGCTCCGCCAGCAATGGGGAACTGGTGTTGCCATCATCGCCAGTGCTGCTATCTTCGCTGTACTGCACTTCATCCCGCTGCTCATTCCCGCTCTCTTCTTCATCGGGCTGGTGCTGGCTCTGCTACGCGAATGGAGCAACTCGACCATTCCTTGCATTATCCTGCACATGCTGCAAAATGGCATTGTGGTCATTGGCATGAGCATCCTGCTCATGCAGCAATAGCTCGCAAACGTGGCGAACAAGGAATGAGGATACGGCATGCCCCATCTTCCCTTCACCGCCAATAATATCCAGCAATGGCTTGAACATATGCTTTCCAGCCCGGCCCTGCATATCAAGCTGCTGCTCACTATTGCTATCCTGTTTCTGCTGTGGGTTGATCGCCGCCTTACCCATACTATCATCCAGCGGCGTTACACAGATGTCCGCGTCCGTTACCAACTGCGCAAAACAATTGGTACGGTTTCGAGTCTGGTTGCGTTGCTGCTCATTGGCTGGGTCTGGTTTGAAGGTATCGCCTCTCTCGGCACCTTCCTGGGGTTGCTCTCAGCCGGCATGGTTATTGCGCTCAAAGATTTGATGGTAGACCTGGCTGGCTGGGTATTCATCAACTGGCGCAAACCATTTGATGTGGGCGACCGCATAGAAATCGGGGCAATCTCTGGCGATGTCATAGACATCCGCCCCTTCCAGTTTACCGTGCTGGAAATCGGCAACTGGGTTGATGCCGACCAGAGCACCGGTCGCATTATTCACGTACCCAATGGCAAGGTTTTCGACGAACCACAGGCAAGCTATACGCAGGGGTTCCAATATATCTGGCATGAAATCTCGCTGGTTATTACCTTCGAGAGCAACTGGCGGCGGGCAAAAGATATCTTGCAAAACATCGCTGACAGCCACGCGGGTCACCTCACCGAGGAAGCACAGCAGCGGTTGCAACGCGCCTCCGAAAAGTACCTTATTTTTTATTCCAAACTGACGCCGATTGTCTATACCAGCGTGCGGGAGCATGGTGTTGCGCTCACCATACGCTACCTTTCGGAACCACGTCGCCGCCGCGGCAGCGAGCAAGCTATCTGGGAGGATATTCTGGATGCGTTTGCCGCCTGCGATGATATTGCTTTTGCCTACCCCACACAGCGTTTCTACAATGCAGCCGTCGAAGGGAGCATCGTAGACAGGAAACCGACGACCAAGGATGGACACCGCTGATACCAGCTTCGGATTATCAGGCAAGGAACCACGAATACCACGAATAGCACGATAGCCATGTCAAAAGGGTAGCGATACAAGAAAGACTATTGTATAATAAGCAAGAAACAGGATAAGCTTGTCAAGGAGGTTCACCCCGTGAGCGATATTGAAGCCACATTTCACCAGGATATGCTGAATATTTATGAAAAGTCCGTTGAAATTGGCTACCGTCCCTCTTATTTTTTGCGGATGGTGAATGAGCATGGTGGTGTGGAAGCAGCCCACCGCCTACTGGCATCGGATACTTCAACCAAAGGTTTTCAAAGATTATTGGAGCTTGAACGGCTTGACCTGACTGCTGAAGCGTTGATCCTCAAGCCGGAGTATGCCACACTCTTTTCTGAAGAAGAGCGAGAAAAAGCTCGAAAACGTCTTGCCGATCTGGGGTATACCGCACCCTGGGACCAAGACAAAAGAGAGCGAGACGAAGCCGAACTTGAAGATACATCCACCGATGAAACCCTCACAACGGACACCCTCGCCGCATGGCAGGCAAAAATTGCAGCCCTTGCCATCCTGCGCAAAGCCGATGTACAGCGCAATGGAGCAACCGATATACCATCGCACCAGGACGCGAAGCCAACGGCCCCCCAGCTTGAGCGTGTCTTTGCACCGGGCACGCCATTGCAGATACCGCCGATGGGCGCATTTCGCCATCGGCTCCACGAGCTGTTGCTAGAACGAGGGGTCTAGGCGATGACCGAGCCAACGCCTGCCGAACAGGATGCGTTTCTCTGGCTGCAAGCGCGGATGGTGGAGCTACTGCTGCGCCATGATGTGCAACGCTTTGGCAAGCTTTTTGCGGAGCAGCAGGCAGATATGGTTGCCGATGACCCGCGCTTGCAACGTTACCGCCAGCTTGCCGTGCTCTTCTATCTGCGCGATGAGCTTTTTGTCTCCATCCTGCCGCGCATCAAACGCCGCCTGAGCTTCATCGCACCGCACGAGGTACAAAGCGAACTGTTGCCGCCACGCGGACGCATTGACTGGCCGCGCACGATTGCGAGTGGATTGCGTAACGCGCCCGGCCAGCCAGCCGTGAACGTCGTCACCCGCCAGCGGCGGCGCAACTTTGCCACACCCGAAAACCTGCTGACGGTCGTCACCTTGCTCGAATACCGTGCAACCGCGCAGCACCTGCTCGCCAGCGAAGCCCTGCACAACCAGACGCAGGCCCTGCGCCATCCGCTGCACGATATTGTCACCTCCTGCAATCGCGAGCTTGCTTTCCCGCAGTTCAGCGGGCTAGAGCGCGAGAGCGCGGCCATTCTGCATGGACAAAAGCAATCGGTTGCCGAGCTTACCACCACCGTGCGCAACAACCTGCTGCCGGGCCGCAATAGTGCCTACGATGACTTGCTGGCGTGGCGCGAACAGTTGGCAGCATTGCATTTGCTGGAGCGCACCAGCCTGCAAGCAACCCCGATGCTGGGCAGCGACCCGCAGCGGGATAACTACCTCTATCAGCTCTGGCTGTTCTACGAGATAGGTGATTTGTTGCATCAGACGGGATGCCTGCAAGCGTGGGACATGCACCATATGCAGTTGACCTTTACCTGGGGCACAGGTACAGAAGAACGGACCTATCACTTGCAGCACGACCAGGGCATTCGCCAGCACTGGCAGAATGCACCGGGCGTGCGTCCGGACCTGTACCTCGTGCGGGCAGACCGCCAGGACGTGCGAGATGGTGAGACGCTGGTCTGGCGCGAGCCGGGCTTTGTGCTGGATGCCAAATATTATCGTCCACAATCCGCTGCACGCGCACCTGGTGAGCCAGTCAAGCGCATGCTGGCGGATATGCTGCTGAGTGGCGAACGGCATGGTGCGCTGCTGTTTGCATTCCAATCTGCTGCCCAGGAGCAAAATGCCTCCGATACGAGTGAAGAGCCGCTACTTACGCAGGACAGCCAGACCACCGCGTCCCCTCATCAGCCGCTCTACACCGTGACGCCGGACGCGATGGGTATGCAAACTGCGCAACCTGACATGCAGGTGGAGGTCTGGTGCGTCCAGCCTGCGCTTGAGGAGCACACGCAGCGCGTGCAAGAGCTGTTGCAGCGTCTGCTAGAGCACGCACACCAGCGGCTCAAGCATCGGGTGGACATCCGCTGCCGGGGTATATTTCTTGATAGCCTGAGTGCAACCGCGCATGGGCATATGGCAACCACCAGCGACCTGTTGCAACGGGATGGCACCCCAGTCCAGGAAAACATGGAAGACCTGCTGCTTTGCCCCAAGCCACATATTGGAGCCTGGCGCGTTGACCTGGTCAGCCTGCACCGTGATTGCTGCACCAACCCACACCTGTGCCACATCATGCAACAAGTGGATGCCCACAAACCGCAACGACTGACGACGTTGCCAGACATCGAGCAAGCTATCCGCACCGCCACCGCCTCAGAAGAGGACGATCCAGAGGAACAAATTGCGGCTGCAACCCGTATGGTGCAGACCATCGTTCGACGCTATGCCCAACTGCTGCAGCCCGATATCACCCGCTATCGCGCATGGATTCGCGACAAACTGGACATCGGCGACCTGTTCGACACCACGCCGCTGCTGAATGAATCTCAGCGTGAAACGCTGGCCCTGGCACGCTTTCTCTGGGAGCAGATTGAGCACATCAACACGATGAACTTTGCTGCGCCGACTATCCTCTTTAGCGGCGTGCTGGAGGAGGTGACGCAGGCGACTATTTATAATCGCTGCGAACCACTGTGTACAACTGGGGGAAAACCTTTGCGGAAAACCCTGGGAACATTGGGCAACAGTAAAGGGCACGGAGGGAGCAACTGGAGAATTCTTGTGCGAGATATTGTGAACAAGCAATACTGGCACGAGCAGGTGTCGCCGCAGCAAACCCTCACACTTTCCACGTGGATTGACAATGTGCAAGTGCTCAGCCAACTACGCAACGACGCCGCACACAAAGGTAATCTGGGAAGCGGGGATTTTGATGCATTCGTGCGGCTGTATTTTGGCGGGGCCGGGAGCGGTTATGGCTTGCTCAATGGGTTGCTGCTGGCGTGGCGCAGTCTGCAAAGTTAGTACAATATTTTATGTTAAAATGAAGGAACATCCTGCAAATTGCTTGTCTTGTAGTGCTACCAAACCAGAAAGCAAAAAGCGGGGAGACATTGTCTCCCCGCTCTTTGCTCTTGGTTTGGT
>CAYFVX010000042.1:0-11602 GCA_964346425.1 uncultured Chloroflexaceae bacterium
TTGTTTGAAGGGGTGGTTATCGGCGATGGTGTCCAGGTGGGCAATGGGGCAGTCATACGCCCGAATGTGAAGATATGGCCGAGCAAGGAAGTCGAAGAGGGTGCTACCGTCAACAATAGCATTATCTGGGGCAATCAGGCGCGGCGGATACTCTTCGGGCGGCGTGGTGTCAGTGGTCTGGTCAACATCGAGATCACGCCGGAGTTTTGCGCCCGGCTTGGCACCGCCTATGGTGCCAGTTTGCCGCGGGGTACAACTGTGACGATCAATCGTGATGCCCACTATACGCCCCGCATGCTGAAGCGTGCGCTTATCGCGGGGTTGCCCTCGGCAGGTATCAATGTTATGGATTTGCGCACGGTGCCTATCCCGGTCGCCCGCTATTCAATCTATGCGACAAACGCCGTCGGCGGTATCCACGTGCGCCTCTCGCCAACGGATAATCGCACGGCAGAAATCAAGTTTTTTGATGCTCGTGGGCTGGATATTTCTACCAAGTCTGAGCGTTCCATCGAGAATATTTTCTTTCGCGAAGACTATCGTCGTGCGTATCTGGATGAAATTGGTCGAATTACGTATGGCAGCAATATTGAGGAGACGTATACCGAAGCGTTTCTGCGAGCGTTGCGCTTCGATGCGCTTGAGCGTATCGCGCATGATTTCAACCTGGTGGTAGACTATGCCAATGCCAATGGGAGCGGTATCCTGCCAGATATTTTGCGCCGCTTGCTGGTAGATGTGGTTGAGCTGAATGCCAACCTGGACGAAAACCGCATTGTGCAGACGAATGCGCAAATTCAGGAAGGGTTATATCGGCTGTCGCAGATTACGCCGGTGCTTGAGGCAGATATGGGGGTGCGGCTGGATGAAGGCGGTGAGAAGATTTTTCTGGTAGATGACCGCGGGCGGCATCTGCCGGGTATCCAGGCCCTGGCGGTGATAGCGACGCTTGCGCTCAAGGCGAATGGGGGCGGGACGGTGGCGGTACCGGTGACGGCTCCCCGTGCCTTTGAAGAGATTGCTGCCCGCCACGGTGGGAATATTATCCGCACCCGCGCGACGCTGGGAGCTATTATGCAGGCAGCCGTTGAACATCCTGATTTGCTGCTGCTGGGTGATGGGGCCGGCCATTATATTTTCCCGTCATTTTATCCCACTGCTGATGGGTTGTTTGCGATTGTGAAGATTATGGAGCTTTTGACGCTCAACGATACGAAACTGAGCGATGTGGTGTATCAGATACCAATTTATTATTTGAACCAGACGCGGGTGCCCTGCCGTTGGGAGAATAAGGGGAAGGTTATGCGTATTCTCAATCAACAATATCTGGACCGCACGCTCAATCATGTGGAGGGTATTAAGATTGATCTGGGCAACGAGTGGGTGCTGATCTTGCCCGACCCGGATGGCCCCTTTTTCCATGTTATAGCCGAAGGTTGTAGCGACGATCAGGCCCGCGTGTTGACGGAAAAGTATGCCGGTCTGGTGGCCGGTTTGCAGTAGTTTCCTTTATGGAAGACCGTAGACGATAGACCGTAGACGATAGACAGGTACCAGGCAACTGCGGTCGTTGTTCCCGTCTTGGCAAGGTGCCATACTGTCACCTTTCCCTCTGTCAACTTTCCCTCTTTTGCTATCATTATTTTTCATCCCACTGGAACAATCGCTGCATTTTTGTCGTCATATTTATGCAAAGAAACAGACCTTCTGAATCAGGCATGAAATGAGTATGCTATGACGACACTACAACTTACCGGACAAACCATCGGTCACTTTGATATTCTTGCTGAAGCCGGGCGTGGCGGTATGGGAGTCGTCTATCAGGCACGCCAGATAGACCTGGATCGCATTGTTGCGTTGAAAGTGTTGCCGCCCGAACTTGGCTATGACACGGAGTATATTGCCCGTTTTCACCAGGAGGCCAGAAATGCGGCCAGGCTAGAACATTCGCATATTGCCCCCGTGTATGAAATCGGTCACATTGACCCATCCCCTGCTTCCAACCTGCCAACATTGCACTATATCGCGATGAAGTACATTGATGGGGTCACGCTGAAAGAGATGATAGAGCAAGCAAACCAGCTTTCGCTAACCGAGAGTATTGTGGTGCTTGAGCAGGTCGGGGCTGCGCTTGATTATGCGCATCGGCATGGAGTGTTGCACCGCGATATCAAGCCTTCCAATATTATGCGAAACCGCGAGGGCTGGGTGTATCTTACCGATTTTGGCACGGCGCGAGATATTCATGCAACAACCGAACTGACCAGAAGCGGCACGGTCATCGGGACGCCGGAGTATATGGCTCCTGAACAGGCACGTGGCGAGGCGCATATCGGCCCTGCGGCAGATATCTATGCGCTTGGCGTGGTGTTGTATGAAATGTTGAGCGGTGGTTTTCCGTTTGAGGCGGATACGCCGATGGGGATACTGGCAGCTCGACTGATTGAAGCTCCCCGCCCACTCCGCGAAGTTTGCCCGGATATATCGCCAGCCGTTGAAGCGGTGGTTATGCGAGCACTCGCTGCAGATGCAACTGCCCGGTTTGCAAACGTGGCGGAGATGATCGCCGCATTGCAGGCAGCGCAAACGCAAGAACACGCTGGCACATCATATGAACAGGCACACCGCACGTTGCTGCATCGTTCACCAGCCGCAACACTGGTGGTGTCAGATGGTATGCACAATCAACAGCAATCTCGCCCGGCACAGGCATCTTCTGGACTACCTGCTGCTTCCCGTTTTACCTTTCAGCATGCGCTGGCACTCTTGCGCACGCCGCTCGGGCTGGTTACTGCGTTGTTGCTGCTGTTCCTTTTGATCGGCGGATGGTTTCGGATGACAAGCAACCCACCCATGACCGTTTCCCCCACCGTTACCGCTTCTGTGGGGCTGATAACGTCAACCACGCCTTCCCTCTCTGCATCAAGTAGCACGGTTTCATCGCTCACGAGCGAGGGATGGCAACAATACAATGCAGGAATGTATGCCCAGGCTGAAACGACATTTCGTCAGGCATTGAGTTTGAATCCACGCTCAGACGAGGCACTGGTGGGATTGGGCTGGACATTGCGGGCGCAGGAGCAGTATGGTGATTCGGTGACGGCGTTCAAGCAAGCACTGGGTATCAACAGGCAGAACTATCTGGCGCACGCGGGGTTGGGCTGGTATTTGTATGATGATAACCATGCGATGGAAGCAGTAGAACACTTTGAGCAAGCGATAACCTTTAGTCCAAAACCTGACGCCAATCTGCTGTATGGATTGGGATTGGCATTGGAGGATGCTGGTCGCTACAATGATGCTGAGGAAGCGTATCAACAATCGCTTGCGATAGATGGGAGCGATGCAGAAGTCCAACGCGCATTGGATCGGGTGAGTTTAAAATAATGCTTGCCGCTCCCGCTTTTGTATGCTATACTATCCGCTGGCGTGCGCTTTGCGCGAAATATCATAAATACACACACTCTCGGATTGAACAGGCTCCTGCCAACATTGCCCAGGGGTAGATGTTGGTTTCTGGACAAGCTGATGGGAGTGGAGGAGTGCGTATGCACAGAAGTTATCTAAGGAGTTTTAGTTTTTATGGCACAGACAAATCGTATTGTATCTGTCCGCTCACTGCTGGAAGCAGGTGCTCATTTTGGTCATCAGACCAAACGTTGGAACCCCAAGATGCGTCCGTTTATTTTTACCGCCCGCAATGGTATCCATATCATTGATCTGCAAAAAACCGTGCTGGGTTTGACCAGTGCCTACCACTTTATCGTAGATACCGTCTCCCACGGACGCAAGGTCCTCTTTGTCGGAACCAAAAAGCAGGCCCAGGAAGTCATAGTCGAAGAAGCCACACGTTCTGATCAACTTTATATTACGCAACGCTGGCTGGGTGGAACACTGACCAATTTTACAACTATTCGCAAGCGGCTGCGCTATCTGGCCGATCTGGAAGAACAACGTGATCGCGGTGAACTTTCACGCCTGACGAAGGCTGAAGCCCTCAAGACAGAAGAAGAAATCGGCAAGCTCAACCGTGTGTTTGGCGGGGTGAAAAGTATGGATCGTCTACCTGGCGCACTCTTTGTGGTAGACCCGCGTGAGGAGGAGATTGCTGTGCGTGAAGCGCGGAAGGTTCAGGTGCCGGTGGTCGCCATGGTTGATACAAACTGCAACCCGGATATGGTAGACTATATTATCCCCTGTAACGATGACGCTATTCGTAGTATCAAGCTTATCACCAGCAAGATAGCTGATGCGGTGGTTGAAGGGGATAAGAAAAGCGAAGCAGAACAAACGGAAAGATAACAAGGTCACGAAGAGGAATTCGGTCATCAAAGCCAGTTTTGCTGCAAAAACTGGCCTGGCATCATGAAACTGATACTCAGAGCGACACAAAAAGGAGTACAATCGTGGCAGTTACTGCTGACATGGTCAAAGAATTGCGGGAGCGAACTGGTGCCGGTATCAAAGATTGTAAGGATGTCCTGGTTGAGACCGATGGAGATCTGAACAAAGCAATCGAGATACTGCGCGAAAAGGGCATTGAAGCGGCAGCCAAAAAACAGAGCCGTGAAGCCAAAGAGGGACGGGTTGAGGTCTATGTTCACCCTGGTTCAAGGCTGGTGGCTATGGTTGAAGTGAATTGTGAGACTGATTTCGTTGCTCGCACCGATGATTTTATCAATCTTGCCCGTGAGATTGCCCTGCACGTTGCAGCAACCAATCCCAAGTATCTCACGGTGGAAGAAGTCCCGCCTGAGGAGATTGAAGAGAGTGGTATGCCAGCCGACAAGTTCTATGAAGAAAACGTTTTGATGGCACAGCCATTTGTCAAAGATGGCTCTCTGACCATTCAGGAAAAAATCAAGCATGGCATAGCTACCGTCGGAGAGAATGTCGTTATTCGTCGGTTTGTTCGCTATGAGGTTGGAGACTGAGGCAATATGTTGTGATGCAAGAACCAAAGTATCGCCGGGTATTGATTAAGTATAGCGGCGAGTCCCTTTCAGACAAGCAAAGTGAAAATATTGATCCAGAACGGCTTGATTTCCTTGCGCAAGAGATTGAGCGCATTAAGCAGCATGCAGTTGAAATAGCTCTGGTGCTTGGGGGTGGCAATATCTGGCGGGGCAATCAGGCTATTGCCAGGGGTATGGATGCGGCGCAGTCACACTACATGGGTATGCTTGCGACGATCATCAATGCGCTGGCTATGCAAGATGCGCTGGAACGACGCGGTATCTATACGCGCACGATGACCGCTATTAAGATGGATGAGGTAGCCGAACCCTATATCCGCCGCCGGGCTATCCGCCACCTGGAAAAGGGGCGGGTTATTATTCTCTCGGCAGGAACTGGTAACCCCTACTTTACCACGGATTCCGCCGCAGCCTTGCGAGCAGCCGAGATACATCCAGAAGTTATTTTAATGGGCAAAAATGGTGTTGACGGGGTGTATACGGCCGATCCGAAACGAGATCCAACTGCCAGGAAGTTTGATCATCTCACCTATATGCAGGCACTGAGCCGTGGATTGGCCGTTATGGATAATACCGCGTTGACGCTGTGCATGGATAACAATATTCCGATTATTGTTTTCAATGCATTGGAACCGGGTTCAATGGAGCGTATCATCATGGGTGAGCACGTTGGTACGCTGGTAAGCCATGCAGGAGGACATTGATGGTCAAGGATGTCTTACACGAAGCAGAAAGTCAGATGAAGAAGTCTGTCGAAGCACTCCGTCATATTCTGGCGTCTATCCGCACTGGACGTGCTTCGAGTAGTCTGGTCGAACATATCCATGTGGAGGCATACGATTCAAGCCTGCCACTCAACCAGCTTGCCAATATTAGCGTTCCTGAAAGTCGGTTGATTGTCATACAGCCGTATGATGCCAATACGATTCGCGCCATTGAGCGAGCTATTCAAATGTCAGATCTCGGGTTGACGCCGCAGGACGATGGGCGCGTCATTCGGCTCAATATCCCGACGCTTACAGAAGAACGTCGCCGTGAGCTCGTCAAACAAGTTCGCGCTCGTGTTGAAGAAGTCAAGGTGTCTATCCGTAATCATCGGCGTGATGCGATGGACAACTTGCGCGAGATGGAGCATGAGAAGCTCATTAGCGAAGATGAGATGCATCGAGCGCAAGACCAGTTGCAAAATTTGACCGATCAGTATAGCAAAGAACTCGATCAGGTAGGCGCAACCAAAGAAGCCGAAGTGCTGGAAGTATAAGCGTTCGCACAGAGCTGGTAGCCAGTAGTATTTCAAGGGATAATGAGCATGAGGAATGATGGGAAAACGCATTGCAGCAAGCTGAAGTTGACGCGAAAGCATTCCTTGCTTGTTCGCTTGATGAGGGCTTTATGACTGTGGAAGACGCAAATAACCAGCGACCAGTTCCTCGCCATATTGCTATGATTATGGATGGCAATGGGCGGTGGGCACAAAGGCGTGGATTGCCACGATTGGCAGGGCATCGTGCTGGAACGGAGAATATCCGTGCTATCGTTCGCGCATGCGTTGATATGGGCATCCGTTATCTTACTCTGTATGCCTTCTCAACCGAAAACTGGAATCGTCCCTCGCCAGAAGTCAATGGGTTGATGAAAATTCTCGGCGAGTTTATTGATCGTGAAGCCAAAGCCCTGCACGAAGAAGGGGTGCATATTCGCCACCTCGGACGCTTCCATAATGTGAGTGAAACACTGAAACGCAAAGTTCAGGATGCACTGGAACTCACCCGTTTGAATGATCGGTTGACGTTGTCGGTTGCTTTCAATTACAGCGGACGATCAGACATTGTTGAGGCGGTACGAAAAATGGTTGCGCAAGGTATAGATCCAGAAGCGATTGATGAACAGACGATTGCGGCACATCTTTCGACGGGTGGTTTACCCGATCCCGATCTCGTTATTCGTACCAGCGGCGAATGGCGTTTATCAAATTTTTTAATATGGGAGACCGCCTATAGTGAGTACTGGACAACGCCCGTCTTCTGGCCTGACTTCGGACCAGAGCAACTTCGTCAGGCAATCAGTGAGTACAGTAAACGAGAACGTCGCTTTGGTGGCATCCCCAAGGGGTAGCTCACTCGCCAGTCGCCTGGTCAGTGTCAGTGTTTTGCTTCCACTGATGCTTCTGCTGGTTTACCTCGGTGTCTGGTCCGTTCTTTTCGTTACCATCACCGCAATTGTCATCTGTCTGTTTGAGTTCTATCGCGCTTTGAAACAGGCAGGTTATGAACCACGCTTCTTCACCGGTACAAGCATGGCCGTTGTGTTTGGTCTCACGGCTGTTCTCCATCATCACGGAACGTTTGACTTCCTGGGGTTGGTTTTGAGTGGCAGCATTATTCTGTCGTTTGCGAGTGAACTGGCACGCCGGGATGAGCAGCGCAGTCTGGAAAACTGGTCCCTCTCTTTTGCGGCCGCCATCTACATTGGCTGGCTTTTGAGTTATTATGTTCTGTTGCGCACGCTGGATACTCCGCTGCACCAGAGCTGGCTTTCTCTCCTGAACATAGCTCCTGGGGCGGCATGGATTTATTTCGTGCTGGCTATTACATGGTTGCAGGATACTGCTGCGTATTTTGTCGGAAAGGCCATTGGGAAGCATAAAATGGCACCTATTATCAGCCCTGGCAAAACCTGGGAAGGTGCGCTGGGCGGCATTTTGACCGGGGCGATGGCTGCAATGCTGGCGGTGTTTTTGCTTGGATTGCCTATCGGCTATGGCATGGCTTTTTTGCTTGGCATAGCGGGGGGCAGTGCTGGCTTGCTAGGTGACCTGGCGGAGTCGCTGGTTAAACGACAGATCGGGGTAAAAGATATGGGCAATGTGATGCCCGGCCATGGCGGGATTCTGGATCGTGCAGATAGTATGCTATTTACTGCACCGGTGCTGTATTACCTCATCCTTGTTGTTACGTGATTTCTACACGGAAATTATTGACAGCCTGTTCCCAATCAGCTACACTCAATAAAGAACAAAAGAACCATTCTGTGGGAGAAAAATATGATGCATATGGTACCTCATACATTGTTTGTTCTCGCCAACTTGCAAGCGCAGGTTGCAGAACAGTCGGCAAGCCAGGGCATTAACTGGCTTGTGACGCTTTTGATCTTTATTGGTATGCTTGTGGTGCTGGTTTTTGTCCATGAGCTGGGGCATTTTCTGGTTGCTTTGGTGATGAAGATCAAGGTGGATGAGTTTGGTATTGGCTATCCACCGCATGCGGTGACGCTCTTTGAGCGCAATGGTGTGCGCTATACGCTCAACTGGTTGCCGCTCGGGGGGTTTGTCCGCTTTGCCGGTGAAGATAATTCGGTGTATGGTGTTGGAAGTCTGGCAGAAGCACATCCCTGGCGAAAAATCCCGGTGATGTTTGCTGGCCCTTTGATGAATCTGCTGCTGGCTATGATTATCTTTGCGGCCGTGTTTGCTTTTGCTGGTATTCCGAGAGCCATCGGCCAACACATCAGTGAGGTCTATGAAGCGACCCCCGCTACCCAGGCAGGCTTTCAGACTGACGATATCCTGGTCAGTCTGAATGGAGAGTCGGTTGAAAATAATCAGGTTATTAACGAGATTGGCAAAGCCAATACCAATGAGGAAGTGACGGCGACAGTGTTGCGTGATGGCGAAACTGTCGAGTTGACGGTTGTGCCCGGTCCCTGGACTACGCCCGATGGTCAATCGTTTGAGTCCGGTTTCGGTTTTAGTTATGTGCCAGAGATAGAGGTGGTGCATACCCGTTCGATCTTTGGGGCAATTGGTGCGAGTATTGTCCATACCGGACAAATCCTGGTTCGGATGGTTGAAGGTTTGCTCAGTCTGGTGGGTTCATTATTTCAGGTCAGCGAAGCTCCCCAGGGTGGAGTGGCCGGGCCGATAGGTATAGCACGGGCTACCGGGGAAATCATTGACCGCGGTGGGTTGCTGGCGTTCTGGAACTGGATGGCTCTTATCAGCATCAATCTGTTTGTGCTGAATTTGCTGCCCATACCTGCGCTGGATGGAAGCCATATTCTCTTTTCGCTGCTTGAGTGGGTAAGAGGGGGCAAAAAGGTCCCCCCCGAAAAAGAGGCGATGGTACATGCGTTTGGATTTATTGCGTTGATGGGGTTGATCGTACTGGTTTCAGTGAGCGACGTTATCAATGCAATTCAGGGCGTTTCGGTGCTTGGTGGTGGATAGTTTTCATGATTTTCGCGCAAATACGTGCCACGTTGCTCTCTGGTGGCTTCGCCGCCAACCCGAATTGAGTGGGGTGTGTGGTTGTTTCGATGAAGTCGAAACAACCACACACCCCACAATAAGGAGATGTTTTGAGCGGCTACCGTCCCATGCCGCACATAAACACCGGAAATCAATATTTATTTGTCAATCTGAACATCAATAAATGAGGATGGTGCATGCTTTTGAACAAACGGTTTTTCATAGTATCTGTTCTTTTGCTGCTGATGCTTGTTCCTTCGCTGGTGCAAGCAGCTCCATTGCCACAACAGCAAGAAACAATAAGTGGTTCATTCACCAGTACGAAAGAAGTTGTTGCTCCACTTGAACCAGTCATGGTCAATGTGACGGTTGTGGGGTATGAGGGACCGGCGACGTTGCTGATTTTTGATAGTGCGGGGCAGACGGCCGGGGCGTGGGAATTTGCTATTCCGGCTGGCGGCAGTACAACGGTGACAGTATCTCCTCGCGGTAAGCTTGGCAACCACACCGGGGTGCTGTATGCCAGTGGTGTTGAGGTTGCCCATGCGCCTATTTATCGTCTGGATGCGCATACCAGCGTGCATACGGGCGTGACAGCGTATGACCAGCTTTATCCGCGGGTGCATGCGTTTATGCAGCACGATGTGCTGGAATACTGGCTTGATGGGCATTTTGTTCGCGGGTATCGTTCGCCCGATAGCCCGTTGTTGTGGTTACGCGACCATTATTATCAGGGGCGAGGGTTTCGGTATTTTGAGACTGATGTGACCAGTTTACTGGATGCTTTCCGCCGCTATCAGAGTCCTACTGGTAGTTTTCCCGATTTTTTGGCACGCCCGGAGTATGGTATTGATGCGCAACGAACCCCCGTTGAGGCCGATGTGGAGTATCTTTTCGTGCTGGCGGTATATGAAGCGTGGAAGATGACCGGCGATGACCAGTGGATGATTGCCAATCTGCCAGCTATGCAGAAGGCGGTTGACTACACGACCTCGAGTTCGTTGCGCTGGGAGCCGAGTGTCGGGCTGGTCAAGCGTCCTTATACGATTGATACGTGGGATTTTGAGTATGGTGAAACGACGATAGATCCGACCACTGGTCTGCCAGCCCCGCGACACTGGATTGATGAGCATACAAAGTGGGGCATTTTCCACGGCGATAACACTGGCCTGGCAAAAGCTCTGCGTGTGCTGGCAGAGATGGAGACGTATGTCGGGCAGCCTGAAAAGGCACAGAAACATCGCAAGTTGGCGGATGATATTATTCAGCGGTTGAACTGGATGAGTTGGAATGGTTCGTTCTATCGGCATCATGTCAAGCTTGAACCGTGGGATGTGCCCGGTGTGGATGAGGATTACCAGTTGAGTCTGTCAAATGCGTATGCACTGAATCGGGGGGTGTTGACAACCCAGCAGGCACGCGCGATTTTGTATGAGTATCGTAGTCGGCTTCGTCGGCCTGGCAATGTTTCGTTTGCGGAGTGGTGGAGTATTGACCCGCCGTTTCCGCAGGGCAGTTTTGGTATGGCCGGACGGCTTGGTGAGCGACCGGGGTTTTATGTGAATGGTGGTATTATGCCGCTGGTTGGTGGTGAGCTTTCCCGCGGGGCTTTTCGCTATGGCTATGAGGAGTATGGTTTCGATATTCTGGAACGTTATTATGACCTGATAGCCCGGACCAATGCCACGTATCTCTGGTATCATCCTACGGGTGGCCCCGGTGCTACCGGGATGGATGTGTTGCCCACGGATGGCTGGGGGTCGAGCGCAATGCTGGCTGGCTTGATGGAAGGGGCAGCCGGCGTTGAAGATGATGGGGTGCGTTATAGCAAAGTGACGCTCAGTCCACGCTGGTCGGCTTCTTCGGTGAGCAATGCGTATATTGTGACACGGTATGCGGCTTCGGATGGATATGTTGCTTATCGGTGGCGACATGCGCAAGAGAAAGAAAGAAACCGCTCCTATTTGCATCTGGAGGTCACTGGGAGCGGGGAATGGTTGACGGTACGTTTGTTACTGCCCCCAGAAGCTCTGGTGGTGAATGAGGTTATTTTGAACGGACAATCTGTGCCAGTTGGCGAATATACGCAAGAAACGATTGGTTCGAGTCGGTATGTGGTGCTGAATAATGTACCGAATGGTATTGTCAATGTGCAGGTGAATATGAAGTCGCAGTAGGGTGTTCCATCCTCAATGGGATTCCTCCATAGGGAAGGAGCGTGCGGGAACCTGGTTCCCGCACGCTCTCTTTTGGAGTGGGGTTTCTGTTTTTTGCGGCGCATGCGCATTAAGCTAACGCTTATTTCCCATTGGGGCGAAGCCCCAAGCCCCTTTTTGTTGTGTTTTTTTGCGGCTACGCCGCAAAAAAACACAACAAAAAC